>NZ_JAKMSC010000035.1:0-2222 GCF_025772425.1 Campylobacter sp. FU_497
CCTACTGCATCTAAAAAATGCTCATCTGCTAATCTACTTCCTGAAGCTTTTTCATACCAAGCATAACCTACATCATAAAAAGGAGTAAAATAAAAATTCGTATTTGGTATATTTATTCTTATACCAAAGTTAGCTACTATGGTATTATCTCCATCACCTTCTCCATTATCATAAGCTCTTACTCCATAAGCTCCACCTAAAGATGAACTCTCAGAAGAATCTAATTCAAAATTCCCTAATACCTTTTGATAGTTTATATTTAAAGTATGAGTAATATACTCATTAATACTATAATAATTATTCACACTAGCATTGAGTTTTCTAAACCAACCAAAGCCTTTACCTCCACTTTTAGAGGTATCTCCAAATATAGTAGTGCCATCATCATACACCTTACCCACACTTACCTTAGCACTATAACTTAAGGTATTATTTTCAAAGCCTCTAAATAAACCCTCTAAACCCATACTACCTACATTAGAACTTTTATCAAAGGTTAAAAGATCTAAAGTTACATCACTAAGTATCTTGTGATAAATACTAGAAGTAAAGTATAAAGATGAATTAGTATTAATCCATACAGGATAAGAAAAGTCTATACCAAAATTTCTAGAAGTACCACTAAAACCTAAGCCTTCATAATCTCCACCTAAAGAATAAGAGCCTTGAGATATGCTTGGAGTGATTTTTAAATTTCCTAAAAAGAAAGTATAACTAGCTCCATAGTTGATTTGCTTTTCATTGCTTGATTGTAAGTAAAAATTATAATAATCTCCCATATTAAATATAGAATTAAATCCCATACTAATACCAGCTCTAATATCCCCTGCACTTTTAATACCATAATTATCAGCATATAATAATACATTAGCCTTAGTATCAGGAACTACTTCTATAACTATATCAGTTTCTCCTACATTCTCCCCTGCTTGTAAGCCTGCTAGGGTTTGTACCCCATACATTTCATTGACTTTATACACACTATCTTCTATTAATTTAGTAGAGATGATTTTACCTTTGATTCTTTCATTAAGCTTACTTTCAATAAAATAATCTTTTATAGTAGTTTTATTCTTTATTATATACTTACCTAATGTTCCTAAGGCTATGTTTATTTGCACACTATCTTCAAATTCTTGTTGAGGTACATAAGCTGTTGCTGCAGGATAGCCATTAACTTGGAAATAATAAGCAATGATATTAGATATATCTTGTAAATCTTGTAAGCTAAATTTTCTAGTGCTAAACTCACTAATGAGTAATTGCAAATCCTCTTCTTTAATACCTAGCTTTTTAAAGCTAGTGTTTTCATTAGTGATAACAAATTTGTATTTGGTTATTACTTTTTTAGTGGTGGTAGTATTAGTTTGATTACTTGAGTTAATAAAGTTAGTGTTAGAACTATTGTTTGTTTGATTATTTGGGTTGCTTGTATTATTGTTGGTATTGACTTGATTGTTTAATTTGGTAGTGTTGTTATTAAAACTATGATTGTTTGAAGCATTATTGGTATTAAAGCTATTATTAGTTGAATTAGAATTATTGTTTGTTTGATTATTTATACTAGAGTTAGTGTTAGTTTTGTCATTGTTTGTATTAGTGTTAGTTTGGTTATTTAGGTTGGTAGTGTTATTAGTTTGGTTGTTTGTATTAGTAGTTTCATCATTAGTTTCATTTTCTTGATTGAGTTTTTCTTTTAAAGCTTTCTTTTTTTCTTCAAAGTCTTTTTTAGCTTCTTGGCTTTTTATATAATCATCTTTGGTTTTTAGATTTTCTTTGATAGCTTTGTTTTGAGGGAGATTTCTATCAGGGGATAATTCTATAACCTTTTCTATATCATTTTTAGCTATGGTAATACTTCCATTATTAGCATAGACTAAAGAACTAATAGCTATAGTGCTAAGTAAAAGCTTTTTCATGGTTGTTTTTTCCTTTTATTTATATAAGCTTTTATAGTTTTAATCTATTATTATCTTTTACTAAGAAAGAAATTAAAACTATTTAAATAAATATTCAAATAAAAAGTTATAGGATAAATTAATTATCTTTGTTTTAATACTTATTTAAATATTCTTATTAATATACTTTATTTGTTATTTGTTTACTAATAAATACTTTAATAACAAGCTTGTTAAACTCATTTATAACCACTAGGATAAAAATCCTAGTAGTTTATATTACATACCTGCTACGCATGGATTCATAGTTTTATAATTATCACT
>NZ_JAKMSC010000036.1:0-2169 GCF_025772425.1 Campylobacter sp. FU_497
AAGCTGCTACCCAGGCAGACTATGATAAAGCCTCTAATGCTTATATTATCAAACAACATAAATTTAATAATAATGATGTCTATGATTATAATCTTGATACATATAAACTCTTAAGTGGTAAAAACTTCTATGGCCAAATGGCTAGCAATAAAAACCTTTCAAATATTACTTTAATCTATGATAATCCTAAAGATAAAGCTCATTCTAAAATGAATGATTTATATTTTAAACAAGACATACTTACTCCAAGTATTAAAGAAGATATTTTTGTAGTTAATGGCTTTCATAGTTCTAACTCAGCTAATACTACTCTAAATCAATTAAGCTATATACCTTTTTTAGTTTCTGCTTATACCTTTAATGCAAAAGCAAATAATAATACCTTAGTATTAAAAGCAGGGGAATTATCTTCAGTATATTATTTAAAACCTACCGATAAAGAAGTAATTAACCCTAAAGCTAGTGGCTTAGATAATAAATATAATTTTTTAATCACTCCAGCCATAGCAAGAAAAGGTGAAGCAAGTAATAACACTTTAAATTTCTTAAAAGATGCCTATGTAAATATGGGTGTTGAAAATACTTACACCTTACCTTTAAATGGTGCTCCTTATGTAGTAGGTGCTTTTGGTATTGATGCTAATACTAATAATAATACAGTTATATTAAATAAGGGAGTAAAGATAGACTTTCATACTACCCCTTATAGACAAAGTGCTTTAGGAGATAATATCTTTGATGAGAGAATGACTCATGTAGTAGGAGCTTATACTTATAATGGCAATGCTAAAAATAATAAGGTTATTATAGATGGAGCTTCTTTATTAGTTCATGGTCCAAGTGGAGCATATTCAACATCAGCTGCTACTCACTTAGGTGGAGCTTTTGTAGATGTAAATAATAATCAAAGCTATGAAGTAAGTAATAATAGTGTATTAATCAATGATTTAAAACTAGATTTAAGAGTGGATACTAAAAATACTCCATTAGCATACAATGCTATTTTAGTAGGAGCAGTTTATGGGGGTAAAATCATACAAGGTAATGCTTATAAAAACACCATAGATATAAAAGACTTACAAACCTTATTAGCATTAAATACTAATGTAGAAGTAAAAGCTCTTTTAGACTTTTATGCAGGTATAACTAATAATGGTATAGCTAATGATAATAGCATTAGTATTAATCTAAAAAAGCCATTTGAGATTAATTCTAATTTTACAGGTAAAAATGAGTTTAATCTTTATGGTGGGGTAGCTACTAAAGGAGCTAATAGAAATAGTATTCATATCAATGGAGATTTAACCCAAGGACTTACTGTTGAAAATCATCAAGATAAAATTCAAATCACAGCAGCACAAACTCTAAGTTCTAAAGCAAATAATAATAGCATTAATATTAAAAACTCAAACATAGCTATGCCTTTATACTTATATGGAGTTAGTAAAGCAAGTATAGATAATAAAGATTATTATGCTAGTAGTGCTAATGCTAATAGTATAGTTTTAGATAATGTAAAATCAGGTAGAAACCTAACTGCTATTATAGAAGCAGATAATTTAGAAAAAAACACTATAAAATATAATATGGTGCAATCTTTATCCAATGCTTCTAATATAGATAAAGGTTCTAAAATCATTTTAAGAGCCAATGAAAATGCTAATAATAATACTTTAAATATTAAAGATTATTCAAGTGCAGCTAGTTCTAATGTATATATTATTAATGCAAAAAATGAAAGCGCTAATAATACTTTTATCTTTGATAATTTAGCTCTAGGTACAGCTTCTGATAAAAGAGAAGGTGAAGTAGTAATTAGTGCAGGTATAGCTAAGAATACTCATGATAATTATACTCATATAAATAATTTAAATATAGATGAGTATAAAGATGGTTCTACTATCATCATAGCAGCTTCTGGTGTATATAGTGAAAATGATAAAAGCTATGATAATACCTTATATTTAAGTGGTAATACTAATATTTTTAATAATACTAATATAAAAGTATTAGCAGGTAGCTTTTTACAAACTAAAAAAGATAATAACTTTGTATCAAAAGCACTAATGCATAAAAGTGGCACTAATAATCATTTAGTATTAAATACAAATATAAAAGCAAATACTATTAATAACTTTGATCATTATAGCTTTATCTTAAAAGATGATA
>NZ_JAKMSC010000037.1:0-1431 GCF_025772425.1 Campylobacter sp. FU_497
CCGGTAGAGCATCTCCCTTTTAAGGAGGGGGCCGTTGGTTCGAATCCAACACGGGACACCACTTATTGACCCTTTCGTCTAGTGGCTCAGGACGTCACTCTCTCTGTGTGATAACAGAGGTTCAAATCCTCTAGGGGTCGCCATAAAATTAAATTAGTATTTGTGCTTTTAATATATTTTATTACTTTTCTAAAAGAAGAATTAAAAATCATTATAATATTTTTATTTTATTGTATAATGAAGTTATATTTTAAATTTAAAGGATAAATTATGGATAATTCATTATCAGGATATACTAAAAAATATGACAATGAAGGATATGGTTTGTAATATCCTGATGGACATGTTATAAGATTTTATGAGAGAATCTTGAAGTATAAATTAAACAAAACAAGTGGAAATTTGCTTGATTTTGGTTGTGGGAATGGAGCGCATTCTAAATATTTTCAAGATGTAACGGGGGGGGGGTATTAACGCTTATGATGCAGATATTGTTCCTAATTAAAAAATACTTGGAAAAAAGATCCTAGGATAAATGAAAATAATTTTTCACGTAATTACACTTAATTTTAGTTTTAAAAATTTATTTGATGTAAAAATGGATTTTATTTTTGCAAATCAAAGTTTATATTATCTGCCAAGCAAAGATTTTCAAAAAACTATTGAAGAATTTTATGATTTATGCAATGATGGAGCAATAATTTTCGCGACTATGATTAGCTCTAAAGCTTACCAAGAATTTGTTATAGGGGATGTTAAAGAAAATGGTTTAGTGGAAGTAAAATCTAGTCCAAGATTAAATAGTGAATCTACTTAATATAAATTTTACAAATATGATTGAAGAATTAAAAGAAAAATTTAAACCTTTTAGACCATTGTTTTGGGGAGATTATGAGCTGATAAATTTATATAATTTTGAAGGAAGCATACAACACTTCATCTACATAGGGCAAAAATAATTTTTACACTAAAGGCTTTAATAAGCCTTTATTTTATCGTCCTTGTTATTATAACTACCACACACCATCAACCAATATCCCAATCCTTTTTTTGCTAAACTTTAATACTTATATTATAATCCACCCCCTCCAAGCTTTCAATATCAAACCTACTATATATTACATATCATAATACACCTTTCTATTCTTTTTCTATTCTTTTTCTATTCTTTTTCTATTCTTTTTCTATTCTTTTTCTATTCTTTTTCTATTCTTTTTCTATTCTTTTTCTATTCTTTCTCTATTCTTTCTCTATTCTTTCTCTATTCTTTCTCTATTCTTTCTCTATTCTTTCTCTATTCTTTCTCTATTCTTTCTCTATTCTTTCTCTATTCTTTCTCTATTCTTTCTCTATTCTTTACTTCTACGTCCCCTCTCACTTTTTTATTTTCTCTTTCTTTTCCTCAACACCTTTTTTCATTTTTTACCAAAC
>NZ_JAKMSC010000038.1:0-1107 GCF_025772425.1 Campylobacter sp. FU_497
GTTGTAATTAATCATAAATCTTATAATCACAAGAGCTATTATTAAGCTTATGATTCCTATGATGATCTGTTTTATCAAGGCATTATTTACCGGATCTTTATAAATTTTTTCATCCGCTATTACACAGACATTATATCCTGTTGAAGACTCTTGGCAAATTACTGCTTTACGAGGTGCATTACCATCATTAATTAGCATAGGTTTACTAGATAGTTTTCCTTCTTTACCTTCAGGAGTTGCAAGGTAAGCTTTTACTATGCTTTCACTTAAATTATCTTTTGTTAATAACGCTTTAGAATTTTCATTAAAAAGTATAGTTCCTTCATCATCCAAAACTACGGTATAGCCACTTTGAGATCTTCCCATTGATAAAACATTATCTGAAAAAGTATTTAAATCATAATTTCCACCAACTGCACCTATAAATTTTCCATTTACAACTATAGGATATGAAAAAGATAAAGAAGGGGCTTTTAAACTAGGGGCGATATAAGGTTTTGATATCACCACTTTATCTTCTCCAGAAGCAACGCTTGTATACCAAGTTCTAGTTCTTGGATCATAGCCATCAGAAGGCATTTGATGATTTCCATTTGATCTAATCATCGCACCATTGTTAGCAAGACCAACATATAAAACATCAAAACGACTTGATTCTTTTGCGATTTTAACCATAGTATAAATTTCTTCTAAACTCGCATTAGGATTTTTTTGAATTTCAGATGCAACAGCTTTTATTGCATCACTTCTTGAAGCAGTATAATCATCAAAATTCTTTAAAACATCTTGCATGGTTTTAACTTGTATATCATTAATAAGTTTTTGCACATCATGTTTTACTTCAGCATAATTAAATGCATTTGCTATAAATAAAATAGCTATAATTGCTAAAAACACAAAAAAAGTTAATTTCCCTGTTAAACTTTTTGAAATTTTTCCCATCTAAATCATCCTTTTTTATAGATTACATAATTTAAGGGAAAAATTATCTTATATTATTTTTAATAAAAAAATATTTTATTTAAATGCAAAAAAAATATTATTTAACAAAAACTTATTTGAAAGTAAAAAAGGCAAGCAAAACTTACCGCAGACAAAGCAGATTAA
>NZ_JAKMSC010000039.1:0-646 GCF_025772425.1 Campylobacter sp. FU_497
GAGGGTTTATTTATTACTGCTTATGGTGGCAATGGAGTGGTAGAAACGAACATATATTGGAAGCTTTTTAAAGAAATTTTAGAAAAAGATATTGCTACCTCAAAATATCTTTTTAACACCGCAACCTACAATGCCACAGAAGGTGGAGCTAGGATAGAAGGAAGTATAGAAAAACCTTTTAAAGAACTTTGTCAAGACAAGCTAACAGTTGATAAAACTATATTTAAGCCTTTAAAAATTCAAAATAAAAAAATTGGATTTAATTTAAAAAAGGCTAAGTGTAACATTGAAAAAATATTATCAACAAATAAAAATAATTTTGATAAAATTAAGATTATTCTGAATAAAATCGAGAAAGCGCAAAAAGACCTGAAAGTAAGCTCATTATTAAGACAAATTGATGCTTTTAAAAAACAATTATATAAAAAATCTAATGGAGCGTATGAGCTTTACCCTCATATTTTATATCATCATGAATTAAAAATTAACGCCTTGTTGTGTAAAAATCCAAAAAACAAAAAAGAACAAGAACAAACCATCAAAGAACTTTTAAGTGAGTATAAAGAAACTTTTGAAACACTTTTGCATCTTTTTAGCGTATTTGATACAACAATAAAAAACGATACTGTAGAACTTTTTCAACTAG
>NZ_JAKMSC010000004.1:0-87247 GCF_025772425.1 Campylobacter sp. FU_497
ATATATCATTTAATAAGCTCCAATGCTTTATTGATTCTAAATTCTATATTTTCTTTACTATCAATACCATAAGTTATTTTTTCAGGTCTATCAAGTTCTTGTTTAAATTGATTTATTTGATCTTTTGAAGGAAAAGGTTTTTGATTTTCTTTTGCATACATAAATACAGAAGTTAAAGCTTCAAATAGTGCCATACTTAATTTTCTTTTATTTGTTTTGTGAATATCTTTAGTTTCAAATCTAAATAAATTATCTTTGTAATTATTTGCAATAAATTCCATCACTTCCTCATAGTTTTTTAGAAAAGTTTGAAAATTTTCTTCTTTGCAGGTTGTATTTACAGTTTTCATAAATTTTGCTAAAAAATCATCCATAGGGGTAAACAATTCTAAATTTATTTTTTTTGTTAAGCAAAAATATAAAGAAAAAAATCTTAAATTCAAATATCGGTCTTTCATATTTTTGCTATTTGGATACCCTGTTGCTTCTTTGAATGAGTCGTATTCGCTCATTTTATTTATTATTTTTGTGCAAGTTCCATTATATAAAGCATTACGCATTTCTTGATTGTTGATTTTTGTTCCACCACGATTAACCCTATCAAAAATATCATATTTGATTTTTTCAGGCGTTTGAGAGGATATTATATACATATCCAATTGATAGTCTTCTATTCTTGTTTTTTCCTGTGCTTGCAATTGCTCAAATTTTTTATCATTGCATTCTGTTAGTATTTTTAAGTCTTTCAAGGTTAATTCACCTTCTAAAAATTCATTTAAACAACCGAGTCTTTGTCTTCCATCTACTATTTCTAATCTTCCATCTTCTGCTTGGTAGGCATATATCACAGGAATAGGGATTCCCATCAATATAGATTCTATAAGTTCTGATTTTTGTTTATTATTCCATCTTTGATCTCTTTGAAAATCAGGTGCTAAGATAAAATCTTTTTTGATTATTCTGCGATTTGCTTCATAAACACTGTAGCTTTTTTTATAAATTTTTATATCTTTTATAGGGTAGATTTCATTCTCTTTATCGTGTTTCTCATCAAATTCATTATATAAGTTTTCTTCAAATATAGCATTTGAATGCATGTTTTTCATATTGTATTCCTTTGATTATATATGAGATAAATTATAACAATAAATATTTGATTTTTCAATCCTTTAAAGTAAATTTTAGTAAAATACAAAATATTCTTTATAAAGGTTAAAAATGCACTTTACTTTGCTAAATGAAAAAGATTTTTTCAACCCCTACTACCGCAAAAAGCAAATTACGCAAAATGAATTTGACACTTTTTGCAAAGCTTTAACGCAGTATATAAAAAGGCTTGAAAGCTCACAAAGTGAAAATGAAGACTATCTTGTAGCCAACGCACTTAGTCCATTTTTAACCACGTTAAATTTCAAAACCCACATCAAAACCAAACAAAAAGGCAAAAGCGAGATCGATTTAGCCATCGCTAAAGATGAGCTTAGCAAAGACTTAGAAGTTCTCATCGAAGCTAAAAAGCCTAACTCAAAAGAATTCATCACACACAAAGCCAAATTCCAAAGCCTTGCATGAAGCTATTTTGTATTATTTTAGAAATAGAGAACATAGCTTTAGTTTGAAATTTATCATCATCACAGACTTTTATAAATTCTGCATTTTCAAAGCTAGTGAGTTTGAAGAGCTTTTTTATAAAAACACAAGCTTTAAAAAGCTTTTTGAAGAATTTCAAAGCCCAAATTCACTTTTTAAAGGCAACTCTGATGAATTTTACAAAGAAGCAAGCAAACTCATAGAAAATTCCAAAGAAAGCTTAAAAGGCTTTTTTATTGACTTGGCATTTTTAAAAGACAAGCAAAAGTCAAATTTCAAAAACCTAGCAAGCATTTTTAAAACCTTTCATAGAGACTTTTTGTTAAATGAATTTAGTCCAAATGACGCAAACTCACTAAACAACGCATTTTACAAAGAGCTTTTATACATCTTAGGTTTAAGCGAGAACAAACAGCTTTCTAAATTCATCATCACACAAAGTGAGCAAAGCAAACAAGCCCAAGGCACGCTTTATCATCTCATAGCGAGCAAACTCTCAAAGCATGACTTTGAAGAGGTGCTAAAATTCATCATACTTTGGCTAAATCGCATTTTATTTTTAAAGCTTATTGAGTCTAATTTGGTTAGATTTAACGATGATAAAACCCTAAAATTCTTAAACTATGAAAAAATTCCAAATTTTACTACCCTTTCACACCTTTTCTTTGATATCTTAGCTAAAGAAAAGCACACAAGAGCGCAGAGTAAATTTAGCTATTTGCCTTATTTAAATTCATCGCTTTTTGAAAAACAAGCCATCGAAAAAACCACACTAGAAATCGCCACTTTAGAAAATGATGCTTTGCTAGAGTACTACCCGCACACACAACTAAAAGATGACAAAGGCAAAAGTAAAAAAGGCAAAGTAGGTTTGCTTGAGTATTTGTTTGAGTTTTTAGACAGCTTTGACTTTGGGGCTGATGAGCAAAGCGAAGAACTCATCAAACAAAAAGAACTCATCAACTCAAGCGTTTTGGGAAATGTCTTTGAAAAGCTAAATGGCTACAAAGAAGGTAGTTTTTATACCCCAAGTTTTATCACTTCATATATGTGTAAAGCAAGTATAGAAAAAGTCGTGCTAGATAAGTTTAACCATACTTTTAAGTTAAATGCCACCAAGCTAAACGAGCTAAGAACCCAGCTACGCCAAGAAAAAATCCCTCAAGAACAAAAACTAGCCTTGCTAAATTCCATACGCATTTGCGATCCTGCGGTGGGAAGCGGGCATTTTTTAGTTTCAGCTTTAAATGCCATGCTTATGGTGCATTATGAGCTTGGTTTGTTTGAAGAGGACTTTTACTTAAGCGTGCAAAATGATGAAATTTTAGTGCAAAATCACAAAGGTCAGTTTTTAGAGTATAAACGCCCTGATTTTGACAAAGACAAAACCCACCTTTGTCAAAAAGAACTTTTTGAGCGTAAAAAAGACATCATAGAAAACAACCTTTTTGGAGTAGATATCAACCCAAACTCATGTGAGATCACTAAACTAAGGCTTTGGATAGAGCTTTTAAAACACAGCTTTTATGAAAGCTTTGATGATACAAACTATCATGATCTTAAAACCCTACCAAACATCGATATCAACATAAAATGCGGGAATTCGCTTATAAGTTATTTTGAAATTCACAAAAGCCTTTCTCACTACCCAAACATCAAAGAACGCATGGATAAATACAAACGCATAGTCAAAGACTACAAAGAAGGCTTTTACACCGATAAAACTCTCATCGCAAAAGAGATCAAAAACCTCAAAGAGTCTTTTAAAAATTTCTGCTTAAAAGACAAATTTGCTAAAGAGATCAAGCAACTTACCAACGGCGCTAATGAATACTCTAAAAAATACGGCGATTTTTTAGCACAAGATGAAAAAGATGAGAATTTTAGAGCATTTTTCTCTAAAAATATGTTTGAATTTGACTTTGATGAAAGTGCTGCTAAGAAAGAATTTAAAAAGCTTAAAAAGCTTTATGAGAGTATATTTGACTTAGAAAGTGCAAATCCTTTTGAATGGCGTTTTGAATTTAGCGAAGTGCTTGATGAGGGCGGGAGTTTTCAAGGGTTTGATCTCATCATCGGTAACCCACCTTACATCAGACAAGAAGATATCAAAGAGCTAAAGCCAAATTTAGCTAAAAACTATAAGGTATATAAAGGCACAAGCGACATTTATACTTACTTTTATGAGCTTGGGTTTAATGTGCTAAAGCAAAATGGTGTTTTGTCTTTCATCACTTCAAACAAATACACAAGGGCAGGTTATGGAGAAGCTTTAAGAGAGCTTTTACTCAAAAATACCACACTTTTAGAATACATCGATCTAAATGGCATAAAAGTCTTTGATAGTGCTACGGTAGATACTTCCATACTAAGCTTTGAAAAAGCAAAAACTAAAGATAGTAGCTTCAAATACCTAGCCCCAAACACCGAGCTTTTAAAAGAAAACGACTTTAACATAGAAAGCATTTTAAATTTTAATAAAATCGCACAAAATTCTTTAAGCAAAGAAAGCTTTACTTTTAATGATGAAAGCACAAATGCACTAAAAGCAAAGATAGAAAAGCACGGCACACCGCTTAAAGACTGGCATGGGCTTAATATATATCGTGGAATTTTAACAGGGCTTAATGAAGCCTTTATCATCACTACTGAAAAAAGAGATGAAATTCTAGCTAAATGCAAAGATGAAGCCGAAAAAGAACGCACCGCCAAACTCATACGCAAAATGCTACGCGGTAGAGATATAAAAAGATATAGTTATGAGTGGGCAGGGCTTTGGGTGATCAACACTCATAATGGCTATAAAAGCAAAAGCGGAGAAAAGGTAGAAGCGATAAACATAGATGAATATCCTAGCTTAAAACAGCATTTAAAGCCGTATTATAAAACTTTAGAAAAAAGAACTGACAAAGGAAAAACACCTTATAACCTTAGAAATTGTGCTTATTTGGAGGAATTTGAAAAAGAAAAGATAGTGTATCCGTGTATAATGTCAAAAGAGCCTTGTTTCTCTTATGAAAAAAATCATTCTATAGCTATGGCACCTGCTAACACGATAACTTCTGAGCCAAATATTTTAAAATATTTAATTGCCTTTTTAAATTCTGATTTTATATACTTAATGCTTAGAAAATTTTATATGGGTGGTGGTATAGAGGGTGAACTGAAAACAAATAATTTAGAAAAACTTCCTATACCAAAAATAAATTCTAAAAATGAAAAACTAGCAAACGAGCTTATAAGCTTAGTCGATGAGATTTTAAAAGCTAAAGAACAAGACAAAAAAGCAAACACCAAAACCCAAGAAGATAAAATAAACTCTATCGTTTATAAACTTTACAACCTAAACGAAGAAGAAATAAAAATCATTGAAGGTAAGTGATGTGTAAGATAGTTTTAGATAAAAATATGCAAGATTTTTTATTACAACAAATTGAAAAAGAAATACCATTAGAAATATTTTTAGACACTCAAGTAAACAAAGAAATATTAAAAAAAGATATTTATGATAGGGTTGTGAATGCATTTGAAGGCTATCAACGATATGGAATGAAAAAAGATATCAATAAAGATATATTAAAAGAAAAAGCAAAAAAAATATCATATGAAATAACATCCAAAAAAATACTATCAAAAGAACTTGAAATCGATGAAAATTATATTTTTGTCGGAACAGATATTATAATAATCTCTCATCAAGAATCCTTCCCCTATGATGAAGATACAGAAAATCTTATAAAAAAACAATCAGATGAAAGATTAGTTATAAAAAAAGCAGATATACGATTATTTTCACAGTTTCCTTTGCATTTTATTCGGTGTGATTTTCAGTGTGAAATAAAAAATACTTTTTGGAATTATTTAGAATGTGAAAATTTAAGTTTTGAAAATTGTAATTTTTATAAAGAAGTTTATTTTGGATTTCAAAAAAAATTTAAACTTTTAATTATGGAAAATTGCTATTTTCACAATAAAGTTTATTTTTCAGGTGCTTTTAACGAAAATGCTTTATTTAATAACTCTCATTTTAAAGATTATGTTGATTTTCACGAGTGTGAGTTTGAAAAGACAGCTTGTTTTTATGGGGTGCAATTTGATGAAATACCAAATTTTTCTCAAGTGGTTTTTAAAGAGAGTGTTAACTTAGTAAATATAAAAGCTAATTTTGATTTTAGAAATTTAAATATTGCTATAAAGAATATAAACAAGTTAAAGGATGAAGCAGCGAATGACTTTAGAGACTATTTTAGGATTTTTAAAAATATACTAATAAAAGATAATAATCTTTTAGATGCTTCAAAGTTTCATAAATACGAGCTTTATTGTAAAGAGATAGAACTAGAAGAGAAAAAGTCCAAGATATTTTCTAAAGAATGGATAGACAAATGGCAACTTGTTTTTTATCGTAAACTTTGTGATCATCATACAGACTTGCTAAAAGTGTTTCATAATCTACTTATCATCGTCAAGCTTTTTAGTGTTTTTTCTTTTGTACTTGATAAATTTAAACAACCTAGCATAGAAAATCATGCAAAATACCACATTGTTCAAGTAGATACTAATGAAAGCTATATCTTTAAAGAGCATAATAAAACGACTTATAATTTTTTATCCTTGAATATAGAGCAAGAATTTAAAAACTTGGATAATTTATTATCTAAAACTGAGATTTATTTTTCTCTCGGTTTTGTATTGCTAGTGACTTTTGTTGCTTTGTTGAATAAACAATACTTATGGTTCTTGCTTTTGCCTTTGTTTGTAGGGGTGGTTTATTGTGTAGAATTTCCTATGTCGATTATTGCTCATTTTATGATTATAATGCTATTTGCATGTACTTTTGTATTTATAATGGTTTTTGATAGTAAGCCTGAAAGATTTCTTTTTGTAAGTGTTTCTTATATAGTTTGTATTTTTACGCTACTTGCAAAACCTAGTTTAATGCTTCCTGTGTTTGGAAGCTTTTTAGAAAAAGACAGCAACGCTACTTATCCTTTACTACTTAGTTTATCGGTGGTATATTTTATACTTGTGGCTTTAGTGATATTCTCACTCCAAAAAACCGCACGCAAAAACTCCGTAGTGCCAAGCTAAAGCTTGGCTTTTTTTATTTTGTGTTATTGTAAAAATTTAGCTTGAAAGATATATAATAAAAATCAAAAATAATCTAGTATTAAATCAAATTTTATTAGGAATTTAAATGATTAAAACTATAAAAATTACAAATTTTAGAGGCTTGAAAGATTTAGAAATCAAAGACTTTAAACGCTTTAATGTCTTTGTCGGAGAAAATAGTTGTGGTAAAACGAGTATCTTAGAAGCTATTTTTATGTGTTATAGTCAAGAAGAGGCAAATTCTTTGATAAGAATTCAAAATTTTCGTCGCACTATGGTAATACCTACTAATCTTTCTAGTATTTTTTATAATTTTGATTTTTTAACACCAGTTAAAATACACTCAAACTATGATGAAAAAAACATCCAAGTTCAAATTCAGCCAAAAACTGAAAGTGAAAGCATTTCTCAAGAAAAATTTAAACAAAGTTCTATGCTAGAGAAAAATATCAATGGTTTAAATTTTACAAGAATACACGAAAAAAAAGAATTTAACTCTCATTTTAGTGTTCAATTTAATGGCGATATACAAGATTCCACCAAAAGCGACGAGCAACTTCCACTTTTAGCTTTATACCTTCCAAGTGATATAGAGCAGTGGGGTTTGAAGTATTTTATTGATATTGTAAGAAAAGAGAAAAAAAGAGATGAGCTTTTGGGTTATTTAAGACTTTTTGATGAGAGAATTATCGATATAGAAACACAAGCAAATAGCGTTTTGGTTAATCTTAAAAACATAGAAAAGTTGATTGATATTAATTTTTTAGGTGAAGGGTTTAAAAAATACACTTGCATACTTGCTTTAATGCTAGCAGCAAATCAATGGCATACGCGTTTTTGCGTTTGTATAGATGAGATTGAAAATGGTCTGCATTTTTCTAGCACGCAAAAACTTTTAAAAAGTATTTTAAAATTATCAAAAAAATTAGATTTTCAATTCTTTTTTACTACTCATAGTCTTGAATTTTTAGATATAGCAAGAAAAATTTTAAATGATGAGAGTAAAATATTTAAAGTAGCTTTAACAGAAAAAGGCATTAAGACTTATTCGTATTCTCAAAATGGCGAAGCTTATTTCACTCTTGATAGGATAGATCCTAGAGGAGAAAATAATGAAAATTAATATTTTTGTAGAAGGAAAGCATGATAAAGAATTTTTAGAACAATATTTAAATTTTTTAAAACTTCCAAATGCAAATATAATACCATGTGGAAAAAATCATCTTGATGAAGATGCTATATCTAAAATGGAAGAAGCAAAAGATAATAATGAAAAAATTTTACTTATTTTTGATACAGATAAAAATTTTAACTCAACATTAGAAAGGATTAAAAAAGAAAGTAAAGATTTATTACAAGATGAAAATATCTTTCTTTTTCCAAATAATTTTGAAAATGGAGAACTAGAAACCCTTTTATTTGCCATAGCCAAAGAAGCACAAATTTGTCAGTGCTTTGAAAATTATAAAAAATGCATAGAAAAGCTTAATCCACAATATAGTAAAAATATCCATAAAAAATCAGCTAGATTTGCTTATTTTGAAGCATTAGGTTTTTCTCCATCAAATGATGAAAAAGCTAAAAAAGCAAGAAAAAATTCTTATGCTGAAATTTTTGATTTTAATCACATAGCACTTAAGTCTCTGAAAGATTTTCTCATAAAGCATTATAATAGTTATTGTAAATAGGTTTTTTGCTCGTTTTTAGCTTATGGTATAATGAAAATCATCCAAAAAGGAGTACCATGCTAAAGACAAGTTTTAAAAAATCAGTTTTTATCCCAAGTATTAGCATTATAATCATCTTAAGTCTTAGTTGTATTTTCTTACCTAAGCTTACAAATGATTTTATCAATCGTATCAAAAGTGGAATTTTTGCAAATTTTTCATGGTTTTATATATTAAGCGTGAGTTTTTTTGTGTGTTTTATGCTAGCACTCGCTCTTTCAAAATTTGGCGATATCAAGCTCGGCGATGATGATGAAAAACCTCATTTTAAATTCACTTCTTGGCTTGCTATGCTTTTTGCTACGGGTATGGGTGTGGGGCTTATGTATTTTGGTGTGGCTGAACCTCTCATACATAAAAAAGCCTTGCAAACAAGCGATGAAGAAGCTATGCTGCATACTATCTTTCACTGGGGAATTCACCCATGGGCTATTTATGGGGTGTGTGCTTTGGCTATGGCGTATTTTGGTTTTAGATATAAAATGCCTCTTAGCTTGCGTAGTGCTTTTTACCCTTTGCTTAAAGATAAAATTTATGGTTTTTGGGGAAATTTAGTTGATATGCTAGCTTTGATTGTCACGGTTTTTGGTATTAGCACTACGCTTGGTTATAGTGCTTCTCAGCTTAATGCTGGCTTTTTAAATTTAGGCATTTTAAACGAACAAAGCTTTTTAGAACAAAGCGTGATTATAATCATCATCATTTCTTTAGCTACGCTTTCATCGATTAGTGGCTTGACAAAGGGCTTAAAAATTTTAAGCGAGGCAAATTTGGTTTTTGCAGTGTGTTTAATGCTTTTTGTGCTTTTTTCAACCAACACCATTCAAATTCTTTCGCAATTTAGCTCTAATATTGGCAATTATTTGCAAAATTTAATTTCTTTGAGTTTTAAGACTTATTATTATGAAAAAGAACATATAGAGTGGTTTAATAACTGGACTATTTATTATTGGGCTTGGTGGCTTAGTTGGGCGCCTTTTGTGGGCTTTTTCATTGCTAAAATTTCTCGTGGTAGAACGATAAGAGAATTTATCTTTGGTGTGCTTGTGGTGCCTACTAGTTTTAATATACTTTGGTTTAGCATTTTTGGCAATAGTGCTTTAAATTTCAATGATATTTTAAGTCCTTTTACTTCAGCACCTGAAAGTTTGCTTTTTTATTTTTTACAAAATTTTTCTTTTTCTTATTTTAGCTCTTTGCTTGCACTTTTGGTTTTAGCTTTGTTTTTTATCACTTCAGCAGATAGTGGGATATTTGTGTTAAATTCTTTAAGTGGTGGTGGGACTCATGAGCCATATAAATGGCAAAATATCCTTTGGGGTTTTGTACTTGCACTTTTGGCCACTTCTTTGCTGTATTCAGGTGGTTTGGGAGCGATTTTAAGTATCACTATGATAGTGGCTTTACCTTTTGCCTTTTTGCTTTGTTTGATGTGTTTTTCACTGCTTAAAGGTTTAATCGTAGATGTGAATTACTCTTTAACTAAGCTTAGTCAAAGTAGTGTGTATTTTTCAGGGGAATTTTGGCAAGAAAGACTAGCTAGAATTTTAAAACAAAGCAAAGAACAAGACATACAAAATTTCTTAAACACCAAAGTCAAAAATGCTATGGAATCACTCAGCCAAAGTCTAAAAAATTACGGCTTAAAAACACAAATTGTTCAAGAAAAATCAAGTATAAGTTTGATTATAAAAAAAGAATTTGCAAAAGATTTTATCTATGGAGTGCAAGTAGTAAAAAAACAAGCAAGCCAAAGCATAATCGATGATAAATTTATGCCAACTTATTCTAAAGAATTTATTTTTGAGCCACAAACTTTCTTTGCTGATTCGCGTAATGGTTATAATATAGAGTATTTAAACGAGCAAGAAATCATCGTAGATATATTAAAGCAGTATGAGAGGTATTTGCAACTTTTATTTGATGATAAAAATGAAATTTTTACCAAAGCTTATGATTAAAAAGCGTTATAATTTCACTTTATTTTATAAGAAAGGCCTTTTATGTTGAGATTTTTTATCATGCTTTTTTGTGCTTTAAATCTTTTTGCTATCACGCCAAAAGATACGATTGTTATAGCAGTGGAAAATGAACCAGAGCGTGTAAATCCGCTTTTTAGTGAAGATCATGATGTGGCAATTGCTCTTGTGTTTTCAGGACTTACACGCTTTGATGAGAATATGAAATTAGCGCCTGATCTTGCTAGCTCTTGGAAAGTTAGCAAAGATGGGCTTGTTTATGAATTTACTTTAAGAGATGATGTGTTGTGGCATGATGGGGCTAAATTTAGCGCTAAAGATGTGGAATTTAGTATAAATGCTTTAAAAGATGAGAAATTAAATTCACCCTCAAAGGTAAATTTTGACGCAGTTAAAGAAGTAAAAATCATCGATGATTATCATTTGTCTATCACACTCTCAAAGCCTTTTCCTGCATTTTTAGACGCTTTGAGTGTAGGGATTTTACCAAAACATTTACTTGAAAAAGAAAATTTAAACACCACTAAATTTAATCAAATGCCTATAGGAACAGGATCATATAAGCTAAAGCAATGGAAAAAAGGTCAATACATGATCTTAGAGGCAAATGAAAATTATCATTTAGCTAAGGTAAAAACACCAAAACTCATACTAAAACACATTAAAGATCCAAGTATTAGCGCAATTGAGCTTAAAAATGGTTCTATTGATGTGGCTTTGGTTGATTTTGCTCTAGCTTCAAATTTTGCAAATGATAAAAACTTTAAAATGCTTATAGAACCTTCGGCTGATTACCGTGCTTTGATGTTTAATTTTAATCATGAGTTTTTAAAAGATCAAAATGTGCGTTTAGCGCTAAATTATGCTATCGATAAACAAGCTATTATAAATTCACTTTTGCATTCTTTTGGAAAAGTAGCAAATCATCCTTTAGAAAAATCATGGGCAAATCCTAAAGAATTTGCAAGCTATGCTTATGATGTAAAAAAAGCAAATGAGCTTTTAGCAAAGGCGGGCTTTGTGAAAAACAAAAATGGCATTTTAGAAAAAAATGGCAAAGAATTTAGCTTTGAAATGTATGCTATGAGTGAAGATCCGCTAAGAGTGGCTTTGGTAAATATCTTACAAAGTGAGTTTTTAAAGCTTGGCATAAAAGCTAAAGCGGTAGCTAAGCCAAGTGGAAGTTTTGATTATACGAAAATTGACAGCTTTTTGGTGGGTTGGGGTAGTCCTTATGATCCTGATTTTCACACTTTTAGAGTTTTTGCAAGCTCTCAAGATAGTGCTTTAAACTCAAGTGGATGGAATTTTTGTCATTATCAAAATGCTAAAGTTGATGAAGCTCTGATAAAAGCTAGAAATTCACTTGATGTAAATGAAAGAAAAAAACACTATAAAGAATTTATTGATGCTTTATATAAAGATCCTGCGTTTTTATTTATAGCTTATATTGATTATCCTTTAGTTTTTGCTAAAAATATCCAAGGTATAAAACCTCATATTTTAGGTCATCATGGGGTAGGTTTTACTTGGAATGCTTATGAGTGGAGCAAAAATTAGTGTTAAAACTCATTTTTAAACGCCTTTTATGGGCGTTTTTTTTGATGATTTTTGCAAGTTTTTTATGCTTTGTGATGATTTATCATGCTAAAGGAAGCGTGGTCTTTGCTAGTGTGCCTCAAGGAACTAGTATTAAAATAAAAGAGCAAATCGAGCATAATTTAAATTTAGACAAGCCCTTGTTAGAGCAGTATGAAAATTGGCTTTTTAATGCCTTAAAAGGCGACTTTTCCTACTCTTTAATCAGCGGAGAAAAGGTTAGTGAAATTTTAAAAGAAAAACTTCCTTATACCATCATACTAGGGAGTTTGGCTTTTTTTATACTTTTTGTGTTATCTTTGGTTTTGGCACTTTTTTGTGTTCTTTATAAAGATAGTTTTTTAGATAAATTTATCACCTTTTTAACGATGAGTTTTTTTGCTTTGCCTGCTTTTTCTTTATCGCTAATGCTTATTTTAGTTTTTGCTGTATTTTTTAAGCTTTTTCCAAGTTCGGCTATTGCTGATATTGGTTTTGAAGATGATGTGTTTAATCGTTTGTGGCATTTGTTTTTACCAGTATGTGCTTTGGTGCTTTCGCATTTAGCTGTTTTTGTGCGTTTTATAAGGACAAGTTTGATTGATAGTTTCAATCAAAGCTTTATAGAAAGTGCTTTTGCAAGAGGGCTTAGCAAAACAAGAATTTATTTGCACTTTGTGTTAAAAGATGCTTTTGGTTCTATACTTGCGTATTTTGGTGCTTCTTTTGTGAGTTTTTTAATGGGAACTTATATAGTAGAAAGTGTGTTTTCTTATGAGGGTGTGGGAAATTTGGTGATTAAAAGCATATTGTTTAAAGACTATCCTGTGGTGCTAGCTGTGGTGATTTTTAGCATTTTAGTGGTGGTACTTGTAAATTTGATCGTAGAAATAATTTGCAAGATGATTAATCCAAGGTTTGCTAATGCGTAAGTTTTGTGTGATGATGATTTTGTTAAGTTTTATTTTAGCACTTTTTGCACCTTTAATAAGTTCTTATGATCCTAATTTAGTGGATTTAAGTAAGGCTAAAATAGCCCCAAATTTAAGTCATATTTTTGGTACAGATTTACTTGGCAGAGATGTTTTTACGCGTATTTTATATGCCTTGCGTGTTTCCTTGTTTGTAGGGGTAATGGCAGCATTTTTTAGCGTGCTTTTTGCTTGTGTTTATGTGTTTTTAACAAGATTTTTTGCTTATGCTTTTTTCGCTAGAGTGCTTGATATGCTTTTGGCACTACCTTCTTTGCTTGTGATTATGTTTTTTCAAAGCTTTTTGGCAGGATCTTTGTGGAGTATGATTTTTATTATCGCTTTGGGGCATTTTGCTTTTGTGGCAAAGGTGCTTGATACTCAGCTTAATAAATTTCAAAAACTTGAGTTTTATCAAAATGCTATCATTTTAGGTTCTAGCAAGATGAAAGCTTTATTTAGTGAGCTTTTGCCTGCTTGTTGGAATTTGCTTTTTGTGCTTTTTGTTTTAAATATTGCTCATGCTATTACAAGTGAAGCCACTTTGAGTTTTTTTGGCTTGGGTGTAGAGCTTTGGACTCCAAGTTTAGGAAATATGCTAAATGAAGCAAGCAAGGCTGTGTTTTTAGGATTTTGGTGGATGATAGTTTTTCCAGTAGCCTTTATACTTATGCTTATTTTGCCTTTGCTTGCTTTGGGTAATGATTTGCAAGAAGAAATTAAAACATGATAGAAATTGCAAATCTTAACCTTAACTTTAAAGATAAAATCTTGCTAAAGGATGTAAATCTTAATTTAGAAGATGGTAAAGCTTTGGCTATCATGGGTAAAAGTGGAGCAGGAAAAAGCTTGCTTTTAAAAAGCATGATTAAGCTTTTTGATAAACACTATAAGCTTAATGCACAAAAATTTCAGATAGATCAAAAAGATATTTTAAATTTAAAAGCAAATGAGCTAAATGCCTTAAGAGCTAAGGTAAATTTACTTTTTCAAGATGTTTATGGGAGTTTTTATCCTCTTGTTGATATAGGGAGTTATTTTAATATAGTTTTAAAAACTCATACGAGTTTAAGCACAAAAGAGATTAAAGAAAAGGCCTTTTATTATTTTGAGTGTTTAGGGCTTAAAAATCATGATCTTTTGTGGCATTCTTTTATATATCAGCTAAGTGGTGGTATGGCAAGACGTGTTCAAATAGCGCTAGCTTTGTTAAGCGAGGCTAAGTATTTATTGTGTGATGAGATTACAAGCTCACTTGATAAGACTAATGAAGAAAAAATCATCGCTATTTTAAAAGAGTTAAAAGCACAATTTAAAAATCTTATTTTCATCACGCATGATATAAATTTAGCCAAAGAACTTTGTGATGAGGTAGCTATCATAGAAGATAAAACTTTGCTTTATCAAATGTCTGTAAAAGAGTTTTTAAGCAATCCAAAAGGTGTTTTTGCTAAAGAATTGTTGAATTATTTTGAGAATGAAAATGTTTTTAGAAGTTAAAAATTTAAGTAAATCTTATAAAATTAAAAAACACTGGTATTTAAAAGAAGAAGAAATTTTTGTTTTTAAAGATGTGAGTTTTTCTCTAAATCAAAATGAGAATTTATTGCTTTGTGGGGAAAGTGGCAGTGGCAAAAGCACTCTAGCTAAAATTCTTTGTATGCTTGAACGCGCAAATACTGGAGAAATTTTGTTTGAAAATGAAAATATATTAAATTTAGATTTTAATACTCAAAGAAAATTACGCCAAAAAATTCAATATGTTTTCCAAGATCAAAAGCTAGCCTTAAATCCTTACAAAAGCACTAAAAGACTTTTGCTTGATGTGTATGAAAATTTTAAAATTAAGCCTGATTTTGAAGAGCTTTTTAAACTTTTTGATGCTTTTGAACTTGAAAAAGATATTTTAAATTTAAAACCTTCTAAGCTAAGTGGTGGTCAAAGTCAAAGACTAGGTTTGATTAGAGCTTTGCTTTTAAGGCCAAAATTGCTTATTTTAGATGAAATCACAGCAGCGCTTGATATAGTGACTGCTTATAAAATTTTAAACCACTTACACACTTTTCAAAAAATACACGATATTACTTATATATTTATTTCTCATCAAGAAAAAATATTGCAAGATATATGCCATAAAAAAGTGTTTTTATAATAAAGATAAAAATTGTTTCATTTTGAAATATCATAAAATTTATTTTTTTGATAATAAGTTTTTATATAGCTAAGTTAAAGTAAAATAAATTTTAATTATGCTTGAATAAAAGGTTTATTATGACGCACGCAACTATAGAGCATCAATACTTTGGCATCTTTGCAATGCTTGTTATTGCAAGTGTTATATTTTTTACTTTGGTGTATATTTCTTCTAAAATAGGATCCAAACTCGCCTCTTGCAATAGAAAAAAACTCGGACTAGGAATTTATGAGTGTGGGCCTATGGCTTCTAAGCAAGCAAACAAAATCAATTCTCAATTTTTTGTTTTTGCTTTGATTTTTATTTTGCTTGATATTGAAGTGGTGTTTTTGTTTCCTTGGGCGGTGATTTTTAAAGATTTAACCGCAGAGCTTTCAAAATATGGCTTATCTTTGTTTGCCTTAGTGGAAGTATTTGTTTTTATTTTATTGCTTGCAATAGGTTTTTTATACGCTTATAAAAAAGGAGCATTCGCATGGCAGAGTATCAAAAAATGAGCAATGCACCAGTTGTTTTAACTACGGTTGATAAGTTAGTGCAATGGGGTAGGAGTAATTCTTTATGGGCGCTATCTTATGGGCTTGCCTGTTGTGCTATTGAAATGATGGCAGCAGGTGGTGCAAGATATGATTTTGATAGATTTGGAACTATTTTTAGAGCAAGTCCAAGACAATCTGAAGTAATGATTATAGCGGGTACTTTAAGCAAAAAACATGCTGAATTTACAAGAAGACTTTATGATCAAATGCCTGATCCTAAATGGGTTATTTCTATGGGTTCTTGTGCAAATACCGGTGGTATGTTTAATACTTATTCTACTGTTCAAGGGGTAGATAGAATCATTCCTGTTGATATTTATGTACCAGGTTGCGCCCCACGCCCTGAAACTTTTCAATTTGCTTTGATGATTTTGCAAAAAAGAATTCGTAAAGAAGAAGCAAGCAGAAAAATAGCTCCAAAAAGGCTTATATGATGAGAAAATATAGCAATAAGAAAAATGCTCAGCTAAAAAATTATTATGAAGATAGATTTTACCATGCACCTGCAACTAAAAAACTAAGCACAGAGAGTAGTGCTTTTGAGAGTGATCATCAAATTTTAAGCCAAGAATTTGAGTTAAAAAATTCTTTTATAGAGCTTGATTTTTGGGTAATTGAAATAAATAAAGATGATAATGTTGCTATTCTTAACAAGCTTAAAAATTTAGGTTATAGTTGTTTTACTGACGCAAGTGCGATTGATTTTGTCGCTCAAAAACAAGGTTTTGAAGTATATTATCAGCTTTTAAATATGGAGAAAAATTTAAGAGTGAGGGTAAAAACTTTCGTTGGTTTAAAAGAAAGACTTCAAAGTGTTATGAGTGTTTTTAAGGGTGCTAATTGGTGTGAGAGAGAAATATATGATATGTTTGGAATTTTCATTATCAATCATCCGAATTTAAAAAGACTTTTAATGCCTGATGATTGGTATGGACATCCTTTTTTAAAAAGCTATCCTTTACATGGTGATGAATTTGCTAAATGGTATGAGATAGATAAAATTTTTGGAAAAGAATACCGCGAGGTAGTAGGTGGGGAAAATAGAGATCCAGGTTTTGTAGATGAAAAAGACACGCTAAACTTTAGCAGAATTTATCATGAGGTTGGTAAAGGCGAAGCCCCAAGAGAAGATAAATATCTACAAGAATATCAAGAAGAAGGTGGTGTGCCTTTTGTGAAAAAAGCCAAAAGAACGCAAGTAAAAATTTTAGATAAGAGAAGATAAAATGCAAATTTCTACTAAATTAAAACCTTATTATGAAAATATAAGCTTTGAGCGTGAAGATGGTACTATGATAGTAAATCTTGGTCCCCAGCATCCAAGTGCTCATGGAAATTTACGCCTTATTTTAGAACTTGATGGAGAAGAAATCACCAAGGCTGCTCCTTGTATAGGCTATATGCATCGCGGTATGGAAAAAATGGCTGAAAATATGATTTATCAAGAGTTTATCCCAACTACTGATAGAATGGATTATATCGCAGCTAGTGCAAATAATTATGCCTATGTAGCTGCTGTGGAAAAACTTTGTGGCTTAGAAATTCCACGCAGAGCAAGTGTGATAAGGATGATTTTGCTTGAGTTAAACCGCATTGCTTCGCATTTATTATGGCTTGCTACACATGCTCTTGATATTGGTGCGATGACAGTATTTTTATACTGCTTTAGAGAGCGTGAATATGTGCTTGATCTAATAGAAAAATATTGCGGGGCAAGGCTTACACATTCATCTATGAGAATAGGCGGGGTAATGCTTGATTTACCTGAAGGTTTTTTAGAAGAACTTTTAACATTTTGCAATAAATTTCCAAATGATATAAAAGATTATGAAGCCTTGCTTGATGATAATAGAATTTGGCGTGCAAGAACTGAAAATGTAGGAGTTGTAAGCAAAGAACAAGCGCTAAGTTGGGGTTGTAGTGGGGTTATGTTAAGAGGAAGCGGGATTGCTTATGATGTTAGAAAAGAAGAGCCTTATTTGCTTTATGATGAGGTAGATTTTGGCGTGCCTGTGGCTAAAATGGGTGATTCTTATGCAAGATATAAGGTTTATATGCAAGAATTTAGAGAAAGTTTAAAAATTTTAGTTCAATGTGCTAAGCTTTATCAAGACACTCCGCCTGAAATTTTATGCAATCATCCTGAGTATGTAAGCGCTTCAAAAGAGCAAATCATGACGCAAAATTATTCCCTTATGCAACATTTTGTCCTAGTAACCCAAGGTCTAAAACCACCAAAAGGAGAGGTGTATGTGCCAACTGAAAGCCCAAAAGGCGAACTTGGATTTTTTATCCACTCAGATGGTAGCGGTAGGCCATATAGATTAAGAGCTAGAACCCCAAGCTTTTTCCATTGTGCATTTTTAGAAGAAATGCTTGTTGGATCATATTTGGCCGATGCGGTGGCAATTTTAGGAAGTATTAATATAGTTTTAGGTGAGATAGACCGATGAGACGCGTGGATTTAAGAAAAAGTCAAGATTTGTTTAAGGATTTAGAGCAAATCATTCAAAATGCTTATATGGGTGAAGTTTTAGTGATTTTGTTTGAAATAGGAGATTTTTCTAATGTAGAAAAAAGTTTTGCTTTCATAAAAGAGCAAAATTGTGAACTTTTAAATTCTTTAAAATTTAATCAAGTTGATTGGACTATAGTTTTTAAAAAGGTAGGACAATGAAATTAGCAAAATATCAAGAAGGTTTAAATGCTTTGTGTTTTGTGGATTTACTTTCTTTAAAAAATCCTTCACTTTGTGCTAAGCTTAACAAAAGTAAAAATTACAATATTTCCTGTATAGAAGATAAAAATTTAAAAGCAAGTTTTTATAAATGTGAGATTGCAAGTGTACCTTTCGTGCTTGCATTGCTTTGTAAGATGAGTTTGGATACTGAATTTAACGAGCTTGATGAGGGTTATTTAAGTGCTGAATCTTGCTTTGGCGAAGAAGAGGCTTTAGAGATTTTAGAGTTTTTAAAAGAAGCAAAATGTATTATTTTTGATGAAAATTTATACCAACATAAAGACTTTGAAAATATTAAGTATTTTTTAGAAAAACTTTGTCATAAATTTAATCTTTTGCTAATTTGCTCTAATGAAAATGAAGAAAATTTGTCAATACAAAATTCTTTTAGTGAACTTTTAGAACTTGATAATTTTGATGGAACTATCATCATGCAAGCACCTTTAGGGGATAAAAATTTGCATTGTTCTTCATCTTTTGCTTTGATTGCTAAGGTTAAGGATGAGGATAAAATTAATTTAAAAATAAACACTCAAGAATTTACAACTATAGTAAAAATCAATCATGATTTAAAAGGCACGGTGGCTTTGTTTGATTATGAAAGCGCTGATTTTGCTTTTTCAAAAGCTCAAGTTAAGGTTATAAAATGAAAGTTATCATTAATGGTATAGAATGTGAGGCAAATGAGGGTGAGTATATCTTAAATGTCGCAAGAAAAAATGATATTTTCATTCCTGCAATTTGTTATTTAAATGGTTGTTCTCCAACACTTGCATGTCGTATGTGTATGGTAGAAGCTGATGGTAAAAAGGTTTATTCTTGCAATACTAAAGTTAAAGAAGGTATGGTAGTAGAGAGTGATTTGCCAAATTTATGGGATGAGCGCAATGCTATCATGCAAGCATATTGTATCAACCACCCTTTACAATGTGGGGTATGTGATAAATCTGGCGAATGTGAGCTTCAAAACTTTACACACAAGGCAAGAGTAAATATGCAAAATTATTGGATTAAAGATACCCATAAAGAGCATAAAAAATGGGGCGAGATTAATTATGATCCAGCTTTATGTATAGTGTGTGAAAGATGTATCACAGTTTGTAAAGATAAAATAGGTGAAAGTGCTTTAAAAACTACTCCAAGAGGAGCAAATGCACCTGATGCAAGTTTTAAAGAAAGTATGAGTAAAGATGCGCTAGCGATTTGGACTAAATTTCAAAAGAGTTTAATTGCGCCAAGTAGCGGTAATATGCTTGATTGTTCTTTTTGTGGAGAATGTACAAGTGTATGCCCAACAGGAGCCTTGGTGGGTTCGGCTTTTCAATATACATCTAATGCTTGGGAATTAAAGAAAATTCCAGCTAGTAATCCACATTCTAGTGATTGTGAGTTGATGTATTATGATATTAAACAAACTAGTATTAATAATCAAAAAGAAAAAATTTATAGAGTGAGCAATGACTTTGCTTTTGCTACGCTAAATAAAGCTGCAAGATATGGTTTTAATATCCAAAATGAAGTTCAAGGTAAAGATGAAAAAGCTTTTGAAAAACTAGTAAATATGATAAAAAATGATGAAATAAAAAATATTTTATTTAATAGTTTTATTACTAATGAAGAAGCCTTAATCTTACAAAATTTAAGTAAAAAATTTAATCTTAATCTTATAAACCATGAAGCTAAAAAATTCCAAGATTTCCTAGCTTGTTTTTATCAAAATGCAAATGCAATGTATAATGCAAATACAGACGATATTGCTCAAAGTGATTTTTTAATCATCGTAGGTTCATTTTTACGCTATGATGCACCAACGTTAGGATATAAAGTTAATAATGCTTTGGTGATGAATAAAGGTGCGGGACTATATTTTCATCCTATAAAAGATAAAGGTGTGGATAAATATTCTAAAAATTTCTTGCAGATTAATCATGATATTAAAGATAATGAAAATATTTTATTGTTTATCTTGCAAAAATTTGCTAAAGAGTTTCCACAGGATTTTAAAAACACATTAGAAAATGCGTATTATCAAGGCACTAAAGAAATAGAAGAAACTATTAATGAAGAAGTTATTGAAAAGATAGAAAAGCAAAATGAAAATGGTGAAACTATTATAGAAGAAGTTAAAAAACTTGTGCCTAAAAAAATTAAAAAAAGCATAGAAGTGCAAAGATCAAATTATGCGAAAAATCTTGGTATAGATGAGGATATTTTAGAAACTTTATTAGCTAAAAAGCAAAAATTTACACTTATTATAGGAAATGATTTTTACTATGATGAGCAAAGTGCAAAGCTAGCAAAACTTTGTGCTTTGGTGCAAAAATATACTGATTTTAAAGTCTTTTTAAATCCAACTTGCACCAATACTTTAGGCGTGAGTTTGATTTGTGATTTAAGTCAAGATTTTCAAGCGGGAAAAACACTAGGTTATAACGAAAAAGGCGATTTTACTTTTTCTTATGATGGGCATTTTGATCTTGCAAGTTCTAGTTTAAATCAACAAGAAGGTAGCTTTGTAAATTATGACAAAAGATTAGTTCCTACAAATGCAGCTTTAGAATTTAAAGGTTATTTTTTAAATGATTTAGCAAATGCTTTAGGTTTTGATGAGGAATTTACAATCAACTATACTAAATTTTTACCACAAAATAAAGGCTTTATGGCAATTGATTTTGATGAGTTAGAAAATCATTATGATAATGGTGGGGCAAATCATAGAGGTTATGAGCTTGATTTTTCTCATTTTGAGTTTGAAAAAATATTAAGTACTCAAGAAGTCAAAGAGCAAAATGAAGGAAATTTAACCTTATATTATGCAAATAGCATTCATCAGTTTTCAAAGCTTAGTAATAGAGCTTTTAATGAGGTTGGAGCTTTATTTTTATCGCTTGATTTAATGCAAAAATTTGATTTAAACCAAGATGATAGTGTTATTTTAAAAAATGAAAAAACTCAAATTGCTATAAGTGTAAAATGTGATGTATCTTTAGAAAATGGAGCGTATTTGGGGGATTATGATAGTAAGATTGATTATAAATCTTTGTTTAATAATACTCGATATGCAAAAGTTTGGCTTGAAAAAGCAGGAGCTAAAATATGAGCGATATTACTTTTTTTATTATAGAAACAATTATCAAATGCGTGCTTGTTATAGCTATTTTTGCTACTTTAGCAGGCTTGGCAACTTATCTTGAAAGAAAGGCTTTGGCTTTATTTCATCGTCGTTTAGGGCCTGATATGGTAGGTCCTTTTGGATTGCTTCAAGTAGTTGCTGATATGATTAAGCTTTTTACTAAAGAAGATATAGTGCCAACTTATGCTCAAAAAGTGGTGTTTTTAATCGCTCCATTGATTGCAGCAATTTGTGCTTTTGTAGCAATTGCAGCTATTCCTATTTTTCCTGAATTTACTTTATTTGGTAGAGTGATTCGTCCTATTATCGCTGATATTAATGTGGCCTTGTTATTTGTTATAGGTATGGGTGGGGTTAGCTTTTATGCGATTTTTTTAGGAGGCTTGGCTAGTAATAATAAATGGTCATTGTTAGGTGGGGCAAGAGGGCTTGTTTCTATTATCTCTTATGAGAGTGTTGCAGGACTTTCTTTGGTGTGTGTTGTAATGCTTGTTGGCTCTTTATCTTTAGTAGATATTAATAACTATCAAAGCGAAGGCATACTTTCTTGGCTTATTTTTAAACAGCCTTTAGCTTTTATTTTATTTGTAATAGCCATTTTTATAGAAACTAATAGAACTCCACTTTGTTTAAGCGAAAACGAAGCTGAACTTGTTTCAGGTTATGGCACTGAATATAGTGGGCTTAGATGGGGTATGTTTTTTATCGGAGAATATACAGCCATGATTACCGGAGCGATTATGATATCGCTTTTATTTTTGGGTGGATTTAATGATTTTTGGATTATACCAGGGGCTATTATGATGCTTTTGAAAGTGTCTTTTGTGTTCTTTTGGTATTTTTGGGCTAGAGGGGCTTTTCCGCAACTGCGTCCTGATCAAGTAATGAGAATGTGTTATTTGATTTTAATTCCTTTAGCGGTTTTAAATTTATTAATTAGTGCTTTAGTACTTGTGATATAGGAAAAACAATGAAAAAAGGTTATTTTAAAGTAGATTTTGAGCGTAAAAATCCTCAAAATGCTTATGAAAAATTCATACAAGTAATCAAGCGTTCTTTAAATACAGAACTTTTTGTAGGTTTATTTGTCGTATTAAGAGAAATGTTTAAAAAGAACAATAGCGCAACGATTAAATATCCTATGGAAAAAGTTGCTTTAGATAATCGCTACCGTGCAGTTCATCGCTTAATGCGTTTTATTGAAAGTGAAAATGAATGTTGTATTGGTTGTGGCTTGTGCGAAAAAATTTGTATTAGTAATTGCATAAGAATGGAAACAAGTTTAAGCGAAGATGGTCGTAAAAAGGTTGAAAATTATAGCATCAATTTAGGACGTTGTATTTATTGTGGCTTTTGTGCTGATGTTTGTCCTGAACTTGCTATTGTACATGGTAAAGAGTATGAAAATGCAGCAGAACAAAGATCTTATTTTGGTCAAAAGCAAGATTTTTTAACCCCTATTGATGAGCTTAAAAATCAAGTGGTATTTGAAGGAAGTGGTAGTTTAAGAAAAGATGCTGATGATTTAGTAAAGAAAACTCCAAATTATTATGAGATAGATTTGCAAAGACAGCAAGATACCCCAAAGGAAGAAAATGTTTGAAACGATAGCTTTTTGTCTGTTAAGTGTTTTGGTATTGGGATTTTTTCTAATTAGTGTTTTAAGTACTAGTGTACTTTATGCTATTAGTTCTTTAGCTGCGGCTATGGTTTTTTTAAGCGGATTTTATTTTTTACTTAATGCTGAATTTATTGGAGCAATTCAAATTATCGTTTATAGTGGGGCTATTTTAGGTCTTTATAGTTTTGCTATGATGTTTTTTGATGCTTCGATAAAAGTAAAGGAAAGTCTAAAAGGTAAAAGAGTATTTATTTTTGCTGTGGTTTTTAGTGCTATTTTGTTAATTAGTATTATTATGGGTTATAACTTTGGCTTAAATGAAGCTAATGAGGTTTATGATCTTGATTCAACTCAGCAAATAGGTTTTGCCCTATTTACAAAATACATGCTTGCTTTTGAATTTATGGCAATTTTGCTCTTAATAGCTTTAATTTGTGCAATAGCACTTACTCAAAAAAATATAAAAAAGGATGAGCAATGATGTTAGAAAAATACTACATTGTGGCTATTTTGATGTTTATCATTGGTCTAATAGGTATTATAAAACGCCAAAATTTAATTATGCTTTTTATTTCAAGTGAAATTTTATTAAATGCTGCTAATTTGGCCTTAGTTACAGCAGGGGCTTCCCATAAAGATATAGAAGGACAAATTTTTGCTTTATTTGTAATGGGGGTTGCAGCTTGTGAAGTAGCTGTTGGGATAGCACTTTGTGTTTTATGGTATAGAAAAACAGGAACATTAGAGCTTAGCTCTTTAGCTGAAAAAGGAGAATTAAAATGCAAAATTTAGCCTTAATTGCGCTTTTTTCTCCTTTAGTTTCAGCTATTGTTTTAGGTATTTTTGCTTTTAGTGCTAAGAAAATTATTTTAGGTTATTTGGCTTCTTTATTTATAGCTTTTTCAGCACTTGCTTCAATTATTTTATTAAGCAATGGGGTGCATTTTAATTTTGAACTTGGCACTTGGATATCTTTAGTAGATGTTAGTTTTGGTTTCAAAATAGACTCTATTACTTTAATTATGATGAATGTAGTAAGTATAGTTGCTACTTTTGTGCATTTATATAGTATATTTTATATGGAGCATGATGAAGGGTTTAATCGCTATTTTAGTTATTTAGGACTTTTTGTTTTTTCTATGATGTTTTTGATTATGAGTGATAATTTCTTAGGACTTTTCATAGGTTGGGAGGGCGTTGGACTTTGCTCATGGCTTTTGATAGGTTTTTGGTATCATAATGAAAAATACACCTTTGCTGCTAATGAAGCATTTATCATGAATAGAATTGCAGATTTGGCTTTGCTTTTAGGAATTTTCTTAATTTATATAGAGTTCAATTCTTTAAAATACGATGAGTTTTTTACCCTTTTATCTTTAGGGCATGAAAATGATATGATTTTGATTTTGATAGCGCTTTTACTTTTTGTGGGTGCTATGGGTAAATCAGCGCAATTTCCTTTCCATACTTGGCTTGCTGATGCTATGGCAGGACCTACACCAGTTTCAGCGCTAATCCATGCTGCGACTATGGTTACTGCGGGAGTTTATTTAGTAATTCGCGCAGGAGAGCTTTATTTGCAAGTTCCTGAAGTAGGGTATTTTATCGCTATGCTTGGAGCTTTTGTAGCGCTTTTTGCTGCTTCTATGGCTATGGTAGCTAAAGACTTAAAAAGAATTATTGCTTATTCAACACTTTCTCAACTTGGGTATATGTTTGTAGCAGCAGGTCTTGGAGCTTATGCTATAGCTTTATTTCATCTAGCAACTCATGCATTTTTTAAATCTTTATTATTCTTAGGTGCAGGTAATGTTATGCATGCTATGAATGATAAGCTTGACATTAGTAAAATGGGTGGACTTTATAAAAGTATGCGTTTTAGTGCTATTTTAATGCTTATAGGTTCTTTAGCTTTAGCAGGAATTTATCCTTTTGCAGGATTTTTCTCTAAAGATTTAATTTTAGGATTTTCTTTTATAAGTCATCATCATGGAATTTTCTTAGTGCTTTTAATAGCAGCTTTTATGACAGCTTTTTATAGTTTTAGACTTTTAATGCTTGTATTTTTTACTCCAAAAAGACATGAAGAACATCCTCATGAAGCTAGTAAAATAGCCTTGCTTGCGATGAGTCCTTTGGCTTTACTTGCTATTATTGCAGGGTTTTTTGAGCATAGTTTTATGGAGTTTGTAAGTCAAAACTTAGCTTTTATTGATGGACAAAATTCTTTAGTTATGGTGCTTGCAAGTGCTGCTGCAGTGCTTGGAGTGCTTTTAGCTATCATAGCTTATTGGAAAAATTGGTTTAAACCATCACTTTCTAAAACAAGCATTTATAAGCTTTTGTTTAATGAATACTATATACCAAGGTTTTATCATCAATTTATTGTTAGCAAATATGCTTTATTTTGTGAATTTTTAAGAAAAGCTGATAAAGAAATTTTAGATACTTTGGTAGATAGTATTGCATTTTTCCTTAAAACTTTTGCTAGAACTCTTAGCATAGGTAAGGATTACTCTTTGGTTTTGAGAATTACAGTGTTGGCTTTTGTATGTTTATTTTGTTTAGCGTTGGCGGTGTAGAATGCTTGGTTTATTAATGTTATTTCCATTTTTTGCAGCTTTTATAGCTTTGTTTTTGCAAAAAGAAGATAGCAAGTCTTTTGCTGTTTTAGTTAGTTTTTTGATTTTAGTTTTTAATGTTTTTTTGTTGTTTAATTATCATGGTGGCATAGCTTATGAGTTTAGTTTAAATTCTTTAATAGTTAATTTTCATATCGGTGTAGATGCTATAGCGCTTTATTTGATGTTGCTTTGTTCTATTATGATTTTTTTATCTTTTATATGTTTGGATATTCAAGATAAAAGTGTTGTAGTAAGTATATTTTTATTGCAATTTTGTATTATAGGGCTTTTTGCTTCATTAGATGCTTTATTATTTTATGTATTTTGGGAGTTTTCTCTTATACCGCTTATTTATTTAATAGGTAGATATTCGGATAATTATAAAGCAGGGATTAAATTTTTCATTTATGCATTTTGCGGTTCTATGCTCATGCTTTTAGCGATTATTTATATAGGGTTTTTGTATTATCAAAGTTTTGGGTATTGGAGTTTTGATTTACTTGCTTGGTATCAGAGTGAATTTTTCATACCTGAAAGTGTGCAAAATTTAATCTTTATAGGATTTTTTATCGCTTTTGCGATTAAAAGCCCTTTGTTTCCTTTTCATACTTGGGCGCCAAAAGTTTATGCAAAAAGTCCGACTTTAGTATCTGTAATGCTTGTTAGTTTTAAAATGGCTCCTTTTGGATTTTTAAGATTTATCTTGCCTTTAACACCTGATACTTTAAATCATTATTATTCTTTACTTGCTATTTTATGTATAGTTGGAATTTTATATGCAGCTTTAATTGCCTTTAAAACCAAGGATTTAAAAGAATTAATCGCTTATAGTTCAATTTCGCATTTGGGTGTGGTGATTTTAGGTATTGTGACTTTTACTTATAATGGGGTAAGTGGTTCTGTATTTTACATGTTTGCACATGGTATAGTAACAGGTGGTTTGTTTTTGGCTGCTTATATGCTTTATAAAAGATATCATACTTTTGATTTAGACTTTTATAAAAATTTAGCTAAAACAACTCCATTATTTAGTTTTTTCTTTGCAGTACTATTATTTTCATCTATTTCATTACCTTTGACCATTTCTTTTGTAGGTGAGTTTTTAATTTTACAAGGCATAGCAAGCGTAAATTTATGGTATGCATTATTTGCAGGTGGTGTGATTATTTTAGGAGCTATTTATATGCTAAATATTTATAGAAATATGTTTTTTGCCACTAACGCAGAAAAAATGGAGAAATTAGTATTAAAAAAAGGCGAAATTTTTGTGTTGAGTATTTTAAGTGCTTTGGTAATTTATTTAGGGATAGCTCCAAGTGCTATGCTTGATCAAATTGCTTTGAATGTAAATAGCATTCTTGAAGTTATGCAAACAAGAAATATTGCAATAGAAAATCAAAAAATCATAGACGATATAAGAGGTTTTTAATGAGTGGCTTTAGTTTAGAAAAATTGAATTTTGTATTATTATTTCCTGTGTTGTCATTGCTTTTTTGGGCTATTGCTTTACTTTTATTGGGTGCATTTAAAAAACTTTCTAGAAATTTTTATATAGGAGCAAGTGTTATAGCTTTGCTTAGCACCTTATGTTTTTTATTGCTTTATAATGGCTTTGTTTTAGATAATTCTCATGCTTTTTTTGGTTTATTTGTAAGCGATAATTATGCAATTTTTGCTCAATTAGTTATTTTAGTTTTTTCTATGCTTTATTTATTGATGGACAAAGATGAGCAAAAGCCAGAGTTTTTTTCTTTATTTTTATTTATGGTTGCATCTTTGATATTAATGGTATCAAGCACTAATTTAATCGTAATTTTCTTAGCATTAGAAGGTTCTTCTTTAGCTCTTTATACTCTTATTGCTTTAAGAGGAACTCATAATGCTATTAGCTCTAGTATAAAGTATTTTACTCTAGCTGCAGTGGGGGCTGGGTTTTTTGTCTTTGCTTGTGCTTTTGTGTATTTAAAAACTAAGTCTTTGGATTTAGATAATTTATTGCATTCTGAATACATTTCAGATCCTATTTTGCTTTGTGCAGGAGTAATGTTTTTAGTTATTGTTGGGGTAAAGCTTTCTATCGCACCTTTTCATTTTTGGTTAAAAGATGTGTATTATGGGGTGCATACAAATTTTATAGCATTTATATCTATAGTACCAAAAATAGCTATGATAATAGTAGTTTTAAGAATTTTTTCTGCTTTGGGTGGTGGGGTAAAATTTGAATATATAGTAGCATTGCTAGCGATTTTTTCTATGCTTGCTGTAAGTATAGTAGCTTTAATCCAAAAAGATGTAAAAAAAATGCTTGCATATAGTTCTATTACTCATTCTTCTTTTATATTGGCAGTTATTGTTTCTAGCATGAGTGTAAGTTCTCAAGGAGATGGGACTTCTTATTTGCTTTCAATTTTTGCTTTGTTTGTGTATTGGATTTCTTTTGCTTTTGCAAATTATGGAATTTTTTTGATATTGAGTTTATTTCAAAAAAGTTCATTTGAGAGTTTTTCGGGTTTGTTTGATCAAAGACCGGTATTGTCTATAATGTTAGCTATATTTATTTTATGTATAGCAGGTATTCCACCTTTTGGGATTTTTTGGGGTAAAATTTTAATTTTAGCTTCTATTTTAAACTCAGGCTATTATGTGCTTGTATTTGCCATAGCTTTAAGTTCTATGATTATGCTTTATGCTTATTTGAAAATTTTAATTTATGTTTTTTTCAAAAAAGCTCAAATTATAGAAAGTGCAAACTTAGATGTAAAACAAAAGATTATTTTATGCTTGTGTTTGATTGGAAGTGTTTCTTGTGTGTTTTTGCTTTTGTAAAATAATATTGCTATAATCACGCTTATGATAAGGGTTTTATTTTTATTTTTATTAAGTATAACTTATACATTTTCTTTTGAAATTATTGTTAATAAAGGGGAAGAACACAAGCGCCCCTTTACACTTTTGCATTTAAAAGATAATAAAGATTTTACCTGTAAAAATGTTTTTGAATTTGAAAAGACCCATTTTGAATGTAATGTTTTGGGTGTTAGCAATATGCAATTTCAAAATAAAGAGTTTGATGATTTTACAATTTATTTTGAAAAGCACCAAACCTTTTTGACAATCAAAATCTATCCTAAAATTTTAGCTAAGATGTTTAATTATTCCCAAGATATTTTTAATGCAAAAGAAATTCAAAGTCAAAGTGGAGATACTTCTAAGCATTTTGTATTTATTTTTACTAAAGATTTAAGATATTACAAACCTAGCGATGGACTCGATTTTGATATTTATTTTGATGATGGATTAATGCCCTTTATTGGAGCTTTAGATTTAAATTCTAACCCTATGGAAACTTCTAAAAGCGCAGATTTTAACGCTTATTTTAGTATAAAACAAGAATATGAAGCAAAAAAATATGATCAAGTATTAAGAGATACTGTTAATGCTATTAAGCGTTATCAAGGTAGTGTATTTATGAATGAATTTGAGCTTTATAAATTAAGAGCACAAAATAAACTTTATACTTATGAACTTGATAAAGACCAAGTAATTTTAGAACAAATGTTAGATGATGCTAAAAGATGGGTAAGAACTTATATTAACGATAAAGATTATACAGAAGTGATGTATATTATGATGAGAGTTTATATGGGTTTATCACAAAGATCAAATGTTGAATATATTATAGATACTTTAAATACTGAGCATAAAGGCGATAAATACACTATAATGGCTTTGCTTGATTATGCAGATTATTTATATCATTTAGGTAAGAAAAATACCGCAAATAATATTTATCAAGATGTGTATTATTCTACTCCAAATGCAGATTTAGCCAGTAGGGCTGCTTTATTTTTATCAAAAAATTATTTAGAAACTCAAAATACAAAAGAAGCCAAAGAATTAGCAAATAAAATTTTAGAATCAAATCCTGAATTTTTCATGAGTGATTTAGAAAATTCTTTATCCTTAGCTAAAGCTTTTGCTAATAATAGGGTTCATGATTTAAGTTCTAAAATTTATGAGTATATTTTTACGCATTTAACTAAGGTAGATAAAGAATATGAAAAAGTATTAAAAGATCTTGCTTTGGCCTTATTAAATGCAAATGAGCATACCAAGGCTCAAAAATATTTAGATCTTTATGCAGAAGATTTTCCTTTGGGTGAATATGTAAGTTTAATCAAAGAAGCGCAAGATAAAAACTTTTTATATTTAAAAGATGCTAATGCAAGTTTTTTACATCAAAGATATGAAGAAATTATGAAAAAATACGCTGGAGAAATTTCTAGTAAGGCATTGTTTGATAATGTAAAATTGTATTTTCAAGAAAAAAATTATGAAAAAGTTGTAAGTTATCAAAAAGATATTGAAAAATACTCTAATAAAGAAGTTAAAAATCTTTTAGAGCAAGCTGCTGTTTTAGTTTTAGAGCAAAAATTAAAAAATGATGAATGTTTAGCTGCTGTGAAAATATATGATGATTTTAAAGCTTATAATGTAGGGGGTAAAATACAAAATAAAAAGCAAATGCTTGAATGTTTTAAACGCACAACGCGCATAGAAGAAGCTAAAAAATACATAGTGGAAAATGAAAATGATGATATTATCTTTTATAAGCTTCAAAGTGCTGATTTAGCTCTTAAAGATAAGCGTTATAGCTTTGTTATAAAAACAATTAACGATATTTTAAACACAAGAACGATTATTAGTGATAATGAAAAATTTGAAGCAAATTATATTAAATTTTTTGCTGAGCTTAGATTACAAGATTATAATGCTATGATAAGAACTTTACAAAAATTAGAGCAATTTCCTATGAATTATCGTATGGTAGAGCTATATTATGAGTTTTTGCGTTATTGTGAAAAAAATAATTTTCTAACCAGCATTTTAACTTATGCTCCAAAGGCTATTGACTATCAAAATTTAAAAGGGGTGAATCTTTTTAGTCCTGATTTAGAATTTATCTATATCAAAGCCTTAAAACAAAACAATCAAGCCCAACAAGCCTTAACTTTGTTTAAAGACTTACTTGCTAATCCTTTAAAAGATGATGAGCGCGCAAGAGCTTTTTATATGCAAAGTAATATTTATGAAGATTTAAAAGATGTACAAAATCAAAAGCAAAGTTTGCAAAATTGTATAGATATTAATGCAACAAGCAATTGGCAAAATTTATGTAAAGATAAATTAAATGTCTTAAATACTCAGCCTTGATATTTTTTTAAAATATAAGCTTTTAGATTTTCATAAGCGTTTTGAAAAACTAAAATTTCTTTATTGAATTTTTTATTAAAAGTTCTTTGTCTTTTAGCAAGTTGTCTTGTGTGGATGATGATGAGCTCTTCAAGCTCATTTAAATTTATTTTTTTATCTAAAAACTCTTTGCATTCTTTTAAACCTATGGAATTTAGTGCTTTTAAATGATGATCATAATTATCAAATAACATTTTAGCTTCATCTATTAAGCCCTCATTTAGCATATTTTTAGTGCGCTTAATAATGCGTTTTTCTAAAAGATCTTTTTGCCAAGAAATTTCAAAAATATCAAGTTTTTTAATCAAAGCTTCTTGTTTTGTTTCTTTTAAAACTTCACTTGGAATTTTATTAGTTTGCTCATAAATTCCAAGCCATTTTTTCAAACGATAAGTATCATTTTTTTCTATTTTTGCTTGTGGATCAATTTTTATCATTAAATGATAAATTTCATCATTGCTTAGCGTGCTTTGGCTTTCTTTAAAATTTTCGCTCAAACCATCCATTAAAGCTTTTAGATAAAAACTAGTTCCGCCTGTGATGATAAGTATTTGATTGTTTTTTTGAGCAAAGGCTTTTGCTTTTTTGTATTCTTCAAAAAACAAAGCGATGTTAAAATGCTCATTGACATTTAATAAATTTATGCCAAAATAATCAAGCTCATCTAGGGTTTTTTGCTCTGTTTTTGCTGAAGCGATGTTGATTTGTTTATACACGCAAAGACTATCAAGGCTTAAAATACTTGCATTAAATTCATAAGCTAGTTTATTAGCAAGTTCTGTTTTGCCACTTGCAGTAGTTCCAATGAGTGCAAATTCAAAAAACATCGTAAAAATATCCTAAATTTAAAATTATTTTAGTAAAATCATAACAAAAATATATTATAAAGAGAAAAAATGCCTATATTAAAAGAAAAATTAAAAGATATTTTAGATTTGATAGTTTTTAAGCATTCTATTTTTGCTCTACCTTTTTTATTTACTTCAATGATTGTAGCTTCTGTTATTTTAAATGATAGTACTTGGTTTGGCTTTAAGGCTTTATTTTTGGGTATTATTTGTGCAGTGAGTGCAAGAAATTTTGCAATGGCAATCAATCGTTTGATGGATGAAGACATTGATAAAAACAATCCAAGATGTGCAAATAGACCTAATATCGATGGTCGTATAGGTAAAACTAGCATTTTACTTTTTATTATTTTAAATGCTATTATTTTTGTTTTGGCAAGTTATTTTATCAACAAACTAGCCTTTGCTCTTTCTTTGCCGGTATTGTTTATTTTAGCTATTTATTCAGCCTTTAAAAGATTTTCATCCCTAGCGCATTTAGTATTAGGATTTTGCTTAGGACTTGCTCCTATTGCAGGTAGCATTGTAGTTTTGGGAAGTATTGAAATTTATAGTGTTATTTTGTGTTTGGGTGTTACTTTTTGGACAGCTGGTTTTGATTTACTTTATGCTTTGCAAGATATGGAGTATGATAAAAAGACAGGCTTGCACTCTATACCTGCTAAATTTGGGCTTGAAGCAACCTTGTTCATCTCAGCATTTTGTCATGTTTTAGCAGTGCTTTTTTGGTTTTTATTTGTTTGGGTAGCTCCAACAGGAAATATTGCATTTTTAGGTGTGATTGTTAGTGCTGTTATTTTATTTTTTGAGCACCGCATTGTTAGAAAGAATTTTGCAAAAATTGACAAAGCATTTTTTACTTTAAATGGGTATTTAAGTATAGTCTTTTTTATTTTTATATGGGTTGATCTTTTATGGAGATGAAATTTTTTAAAAGCTCTTTGGAATTAGAATTTGAAGAGAGCAAAGAAAGATATGAAGAGTTTTTGCAAGAATATGTTTCAAGTAATAATTATGTCAATTTAAGCAAATGGAAAAAGCTTGCTTCAAGGGTAGAATTTAGCGAGGGTGAGCAGTTGATTTTTGATTTGCTTATGGATTTAAAGCAAGAATTGTATTTGATAAAAAATGATATTAATAAAACAAAATTATTTGTTAATTTAAAATATAAATCTTTTGTGATTGGGGTAAATTTTACACATATTCAATTTAAAGATAGGTGTTTAATGCAAGATGAAGATTATTATGCTAGATTTAATTTAAATGGTCAAAAAATTAGTATTTTTTTTAAAGCATTAAATGAGAATGAAGCAAAAATCACGCAAATAAAAGCAGAAGATGAGCTTGTGTATGATAATTTTGTAGCAAATATGCAAAGAGCAATGATTAAAATTTTAAAGGAGCAAGAAAATGGATAGTGATTTATTATTGTGGCTAGTTGTAGCTTTATTAATTTTTGCTATGTTTGCTTATATGATGATTAAAGAAAAAGAAAGTATTGTTAAGATTAATGAGCTTGGTAAAATGATAGAAGATTTAAATAAACAATATCATTATTTAAAAAAAGAAAGTTTAGATGAGCAAGAGCAAGAAAAAGAAGAAATAGACACTGAAGCCATAAGAGAAGAATTAAAAGAAGAGCTTTTGCAGGTGCTAGAACAAAAAATCAATCAAAATATTATTCCTATTTTAAGTGCTTTAAAAGAAGTGGAAGAAGTAATTGAAGAATTTCAAAGTGAGCAAAAAAATCGTTTATTAAATTTAGAACAAAAAACTCAAAGTATTACAAAATTAAGCCCAAGTTATGATAATGAAGAGCAAAAGGTAATAGAGCTTTTTAATCAAAAAAAATCTATTGAGCAAATTGCCAAAGATTTGCGTATAGGTATGGGCAGAGTTGAGCTTATTTTAAAATTTAATAAATTATTATAAAGGCCTTTGATGTTAGTAGATAGCTATGGAAGAGTGATTGATTATTTAAGAATTTCAGTAACACAAAGATGTAATTTTCGTTGCCTTTATTGTATGCCAAAAACTCCATTTGAATGGAGTGCTAAGGAAAATCTTTTGTCATTTGAAGAACTTTTTATGTTTGTTAAGGTTTGTATTGATGAAGGAGTTAAAAAAATTCGTATTACAGGTGGTGAGCCTTTAGTAAGAAAAGATTTGCATAAATTTATTGCTATGATTAGTGAGTATAAGCAAGATATAGACTTAGCGCTTACTACTAATGCTTCTTTATTAAAACAACAAGCAAAAGACTTAAAACAAGCAGGCTTAAAAAGAATTAATATTTCTTTAGATACCTTAAAAGAAGAAGTGGCTTTTAAATTAGCCCAAAAAAATATACTTAAAGATGTGTTAAATGGTATTAATGAGGCTTTAGAATTAGGTTTTAATATTAAATTTAACACCGTAGCTCTTAAAGGGATTAATGATAGTGAATTTATCGATCTTTTAGAATTTGCCAAAGCACGCAAAAGCCAAATTCGCTTTATAGAATTTATGGAAAATTACCATGCTTATGGAGATTTAAAAGGCTTAAAATCAGCAGAAATTTTAAATATTATTGCTCAAAAATATTCTTTTAAACAAGGACAAAAAAGTCCAAATGCACCTGCGACTATTTATGAGCTTGAAGATGGGTATGAGTTTGGTATTATTGATCCACATAGCCATGATTTTTGTGATAGTTGTAACCGTATAAGACTTTCAGCTGAAGGGCTTTTAATACCTTGTTTGTATTATGATGAGGCTTTAAGCATTAAAAAGGCTATACGCAATAAAGACATAGTAGGAGCATGTGAAGTTTTAAAAACCGTGATAAAAAACAAATCAGAAAAAAATAGATGGGCAGAAAATGAGGCTAATCAAAGTTCTACAAGAGCCTTTTATCAAACAGGTGGATAATGGAAGTTGTTGAAACTTTTTTAAGCTTGCAAGGTGAGGGAAAATACAGCGGAAATTTAGCTATATTTGTAAGGTTTGCTGGGTGTAATTTTAACTGCGTAGGCTTTGGGGTAAAAAAAGAAAAAGATTCTAAAATACTTTTGGGCTGTGATACTATAAGAGCTGTTTTTACCAAAGAATTTAAAACTTGTTATAAAACATATACTTCAACAAAGCTTTTTGATGAGGTTTTAAAACTAGCAAATTCACGCAAAGCTATAGTTGTCATTACAGGTGGTGAGCCTTTGTTAAATTATCAAAATAAAGATTTTTTGTGTTTTATAAATTTACTTTTAGAAAATGACTTTAAAGTGCATTTTGAAACAAATGCAAGTATTGAAATTGACTTTGAAAAATACCCTTTGTATAAAAAATGCTATTTTGCTTTAGGTGTAAAGCTTAGCAATAGTGGGGTTAAAAAAGAAAAAAGGATTAATGAAAAAGCCTTAAAAGCTTTTAAATACTACGCTAAGGATAGCTTTTACAAATTTGTTCTAGATAAGGATTTTTTACAAGAAAATAAAGCCTTAGGCGAAATCAATGAAATTTTACAAATTTGTGAAAATGAGGTGTTTTGTATGCCTATGGGGTCAAATGAAGAAGAAATTTCTAAAAATGCCTTAAGTGTTGCTGAATTTTGTATAAAAAATGGATATAATTACTCTGATAGATTGCATATTAGAATTTGGGGAGATAAAGAAGGCGTATGATTATTAGAAAAATGTTTGAATTTGAAAATGCTCATATTGTTAGATTTTGTAGCTCCAAGCGATGTAAAACAAGCATACATGGCCATTCTTATAAGGTAGAAATTTTACTTGAGAGTAAATACCTTGACAATGCTGGAATGGTGTATGATTTTGGCTTGTTAAAAGATGAGATAAAACAAATTATTGATAGTTTTGATCATGCTATTACACTTTTTAAAGATGATGATAAAGTTTATTTAGAAGATATGAAAAAACATTCACAAAGATGGGTGAGTTTGCCTGTGAATGTAAGTGCAGAAAATTTTGTACGCATATTTTTTGTGCTGATTGATACCTTGCTTTTAAAGACTAAGATGGTCAATGGTGAGCAAGGTGTAAGTTTAAAAAGTATTATTGTGCATGAAACAAGAACAGGCTACGCACAAGGTTTTAGAGAAGATGCTTATAGTGAGTTTTTACCAAAGATTAATCTAGCAGATATTGAATTTTCACAAGCTATAAGCGATGAATGGAAAGATAAAGATTTTTTTAAAAAACTTCAAGATTCAAATTTTGTTTTTGTCAATCAAAAGGAGGTATGATGAAAAAGGTTTTATTGATTGTGCCATTATTGCTTTTTATAGCTTGTTCAAGCCAAGAAAATACAACCACAAAAAAAGAAGTGCAAACTGAGCAAGTTCAAATTGAGCAAAGTGATTCTAATGTTATTATAGATGATGAAACGCTTCCTATACCCGTAGATGATGATATCAAAGATGAAAATAGCACACAAGGACAGTGATGGATCAAAGTTATGAGTTTTTTTTAGCATTGCATGTGTATAGCCTATATGCAAATGGCTTTTTAATGTTGTTTTATTTGTATTTAACTCAAAGTAGTTTTTCGCAAGAGTTTATTTTTATAAAAAGAATTCGCCTATTTTTGCCAATTTATTATTTATTTTTAGCAATTACACTTTTTACAGGAAGTTTGCTTTGGGCTTTAAAGCATTTTGAGCTAAATCTCTATATACTTTCTATGTGGTTTTGTTGGATTTTGATTTTTGCTTTGGCTATTTATCAATTTGTTTTATTTAAAAAAGCAAGATTGTTTAAGCGTTATGCTAAATTTAGATTTTTAAGCTTTTTTATTTTGTGTTTGGGAATATTTTTACTTTTTGTGCCTTATTTGCTTCAAAGGTTTTATTTTTAATGCGATTTTTATATCACCCACAAAGCGGTGCTTTAAATTTAGAGCTAGAAAATGAAGCTTTTTTACACTTAAAAGCTAGAAGAATTAAAGTAGGTGATAAAATCATATTAAAAAATTTAAAAGATTTTTTTGCTTATACTTATGAATGTATAGAGTTTTCTAGACGCTCTTGCGTATTAAATTTACTTGATAAAAAAGAAGAAAAACAAGAATTAAAAATGCATTTGCATTTAGCTTTAGCGGTGATTGATCCAAAGATTATAGAAAAAACCTTGCCTTTTTTAAACGAGCTTGGAGTGGCAAAGCTTTCTTTTGTGTATATGGATTACTCACAAAAAAATTTTAAGTTAGATTTTAAAAGAATGGAAAAAATTCTTATAGAATCATCCCAACAATGCGGTCGCGCTTCTTTAATGGAGCTTGAAAGTTTTGATGATTTTAAAAAAATTCAACAAGCTTATGAAAATATTGTTTTAATAGATTTTGAAGGTGAAGATTTGACGAGTTTTGAACCTAGTGAGCATGTGTTTTTAATAGGCGCTGAAGGTGGATTTTCGCAAAAAGAAAGAGAAGAGAATGTAAAAAAAGCAAAATTACAAGCTAATTTCATACTCAAAGCGCAAACAGCTTTAATAGGGGTTGCTTCAAAATTCATAATTTAAAAACACGCTTAAATTTAGCTATTTTTTATATAAAAATCTATATAATTACGCCTTAATGTTTTGAAAAAGGATAAACAATGAAAAAAGAAATTCATCCAGAATATGTAGAATGCAAAGTTAGTTGTGCTTGTGGAAATTCTTTTACTACTAAGTCAAATAAACCAGAAATTAAAGTTGATATTTGCTCAAGTTGTCATCCGTTTTTTACAGGTAGTGAAAAAATCGTAGATGCTGCGGGTCGTGTAGAGAAATTTAAGAAAAAATACGCAATGCAATAATGTTATATTTTATTCCTACACCCATAGGAAATTTAAACGATATTTCTTTTCATTCTTTAGAAATTTTACAAAAATGCAAACTCTTTTTATGTGAAGATACGAGAGTTTGCAAATCTTTAGTCCATCTTCTTAATGAAAAATTTAATTTAGAAATAAAACCTGATAAATATCTAGCCTTGCATACTCATAACGAAAAAGATTTTTTAGCAAAAATAGATGGTGATTTTTTTGAACAAGATATTGCATATTTAAGTGATGCGGGTATGCCAGGTATTAGCGATCCGGGGCAATTTTTAATTGAATATGTCATTAAAAATAATATTGATTATGAAGTCTTAGCAGGGTCAAATGCTGCTTTACTTGCATTAGTTTCAAGTGCATTTTGTAAAAAAGAATTTATTTTTATGGGTTTTTTGACTAATAAAAATCCTCAAAGACAAAAAGATATTGAAAATTTAATGCTTAATCCTTATCCTAGTATAGTTTATGAAGCACCCACTAGAATACTTAATTTAGTAGAAGAAATTAGTAAAATTGATCCTTTAAGAGAAATTTTTATCATAAAAGAAGCAACAAAGAAATTTGAAACCAAATTTAGAGCAGGAGCCTTAGAGGTTTTAGAAAAATTAAAAACAATGGATTTGCGCGGTGAATGGTGTGTAGTCATAAGTGCTAAAGAAAAGCAATTTCACCAAAATACCTTGTGTGAACAAGATATTTATGAACTTGATTTGCCTTTAAAAACAAAGGCAAAACTTCTTTCAAAAATCAATGCAAAATCTCCAAAAGAAAATTATCAAAAACTGCTTTTAAGTTGAATTTGGTTATTATTTAAAAATGATAGTTTATGGTAAGCAAGTGTTTTTTTATATTTTAGAAAAGCACAAAGAAAAAATTAAAGAAATTTATTTAGCAAAAGAATGTGAAAAAGCTGATTTTTCAAAAATAGCAAAAGTTTCAAAAAAAATTAAAAAGCTTGATTTTAAAACCGCACAAAGCTTAGCAAGAGGTGGAAATCATCAAGGTTTTTTAATGGAAATTGATGAGTTTGAATTTAGCTCTTTTGAAAGTTTAAAAGAAAAAGATTTTATAGTTATTTTATATAATATTAGTGATGTTGGAAATATCGGAGCTATCGTGCGTAGTGCTTATGCTTTGGGTGCTGATGGGGTTATTTTGGTAGCTAAAAGTGTAGCTATAGATGGAGTAATCCGTGCAAGCAGTGGGGCAGCTTTAGATATGAAAATAGTCTTAAATGATGATATTTTAAGCATGATAAATGAATTAAAACAAAAAGGTTTTTATATCTATGCTAGTGCAAGCGGAGGTAGTGATATACATACTATCAAGGCCAAAGATAAAAAAGTTTTGATTATGGGAAGTGAAGGTTTTGGCATAGCGCCAAAGGTGCTTAAAAAATGCGATGAGTGCGTAGGTATAAAAATGCATAATGATTTTGATAGTTTAAATGTAAGTGCAGCATTTGCAATACTTTGCGATAGGATGAAAAATGGATAGTTGGAAAAAATTAGAAGATTTAAATTTGTTAGAAGTTCAAAAAAGAACACAAATAGAAATAGCTTGTCTTGAATATATCATTAAAAAAGATTTTAAGTCTTTATCTCGCTTTAATGTAAATGGCTTTATTAAAATTTTACAAAGAGAGTATGAGCTTGATTTTTCTAATTTTTTAGAAGAATATCATGCTTATTTAGAGGAAAATGGTATTGAGAAAAAAAATCATGTGCATATTTCACCTAGAATGAACTCATATACCAAAGAAAGTTCGAGTGTATGGTATATTGTAATTATAGTAGTAGTGCTTTTGATAGTGGCTTTAGCTTGGGGTGTTTCAAGATTTTTCCAAAGTTCTGTACTAGATGAGAATACTACTAACGTATTAAATCAAGAGCAGGTTGTTTTAGAAGAAAAAGTTGATGAAAACGAAACTCCGGTTGTTAATTTTTTTGCTGATGATGTTATAGAAAATAATGAAGCAAATACAACTATTTTAGAGCCAATAGATGAGAGTAATAGTACTATAGAAGAAACATTAGAGGATAATGCTAGTTTAAATATGCCTGAAGAAAATATGGTTTTGCTTAAAGAAAGTATTATAAAACCAAGCGCAGAGCTTTGGCTTGGTATGGTGGATTTAAAAACTTTTAGAAAAAGTTCTTTAACTATTAAAAACGATTATGTTTTATCTTTGGATAAAGATATGTTAATTACTACAGGTCATGCTGCTTTTAGTTTGAATGATGAAAATAACAATACTTTAGAGTTTAAAAATGGTGTGTCTAAGTTTTTAATGGTTAAAGATGGTAAAATCAAACAAATTACAAAAGCTGAGTTTATAAAAGAAAATAGAGGAAAATTATGGTAAGAATTTTAATATTTTCCATTTTTTTTACTCTTAATGCTTTTGCACTAAGTGCTTTAGAAGTTGCTAAGCATATCGTTAATGATAATTCTAAAGATGCAAAATTAGAGCTTTTATTTGCAAGGAATGACTATAAAGATGAACGCGGAAATGTAGATATTTATACTATTTCTCAAATTTTAAAAACCAATTCTTTAGCAAATTTCATACTAAGTGAGCCAAAAACCCTAACTTTTAGTTTTAAAGCTCAAGCTGATTCTGTTTTATTTTTTAAAACGATTAATGATACTTTAAACGAGTTAGGCTATGTGTATTTTATACCAACTGAGTTAATTTTAAGAGAAAATTATATCACTTATAAATTAGCTGTAGATTCTCAATACATGCTTGATCCGGGAGTTTTTTATAAGGCTTTATTAGGAAGTTCTGTTTTTATTAAAGACATTTCTAAAATTTCAGAGCTAAATTATGAATATGAGCTAGATTTTTCAAAAGCAAAACCCAAAGTTAATACTCAAATTCCGCTAAATACTATTACTCAATTAAATAAACCTTTAAGGGAATATATTATTGATTTGCAAGGTGCAAAAAGTATGGAGCTTAGCGCGCACAATCTTGATTCTTGGTTTTGTAAAATTCAGTTTTTAGATAAAAATTTAAATTTTATACAAGGTGTAGAAAATACACATAAGCAAAATGAAGTAAATGTAAATATACCATTGGGTGCAAAATATGCTATTATAGGGGATATGTTTAGCCTTGATAATATAAAAAGGGGTTTAAAAATTTACTTAAGACGCTAAAAGGACGGACGATGTTTGAAGAAATTCATTTTAATACCATAGAAAGACTTCCAAATTATGTTTTTGCTGAAGTTAATGCGATTAAAATGGCAGCAAGAAGGGCAGGGGAGGATATAATAGATTTTTCTATGGGAAATCCTGATGGCAAAACTCCTCAACATATTATAGACAAGCTTTGCGAAAGTGCAAACAAAGACAAAACTTCAGGGTATTCTGCTTCGAGTGGAATTTATAAACTAAGACTTGCAATTTGTAATTGGTATAAAAGAAAATACGATGTTGATTTAGATCCTGAAAGTGAAGTAGTTGCAACGATGGGCTCTAAAGAGGGCTTTGTGAATTTAGCAAGAGCTGTTATTAATCCAGGAGATGTAGCTATTGTGCCTACACCTGCTTATCCTATACATACTCAAGCTTTTATCATAGCAGGTGGTAATGTAGCAACTATGAATTTTGATTTTAATGAAAATTATGAATTAAACGAAAATACTTTTTTTGAAAATTTACAAAAAACATTACATGAAAGCATTCCGCGTCCAAAATATGTAGTAGTAAATTTTCCGCATAATCCTACAACGGTTACAGTGGAAAAAAGTTTTTATGAGAGATTAGTTACTATAGCAAAAAAAGAAAGATTTTATATTATTTCTGATATTGCTTATGCAGATTTAACTTTTGGTTCTTATAAAACTCCTTCTATTTTTGAAGTTGAAGGTGCTAAAGATGTGGCTGTAGAGACTTATACACTTTCAAAGTCTTACAACATGGCAGGTTGGCGTGTGGGTTTTGTGGTGGGCAATAAACGCTTAATTGTTGCTTTGAAAAAGATAAAATCTTGGTTTGATTATGGTATGTATACTCCTATACAAGTTGCTGCTACTATAGCTTTAGATGGAGATCAAACTTGTGTTGAAGAGATTAAAGCAACTTACGCAAGAAGATTAGAAGTCTTGCTTGATTCGTTTTTTCAAGCAGGATGGGAGCTAAAAAAACCTAATGCAAGTATGTTTGTTTGGGCAAAACTCCCTCAAAGTAAGGCTCATCTTGGTAGTATGGAATTTTCGAAACAGCTTTTGCAAAAAGCAAATGTAGCAGTAAGCCCTGGAGTTGGCTTTGGCGAAGCGGGCAATGAGTATGTTAGAATAGCTTTAATAGAAAATGAAAACCGTATTCGTCAAGCAGCAAGAAATATAAAAAAATATTTAAGAGAATAAAATGAAAATAGCAATTTTAGGCTATGGCACGGTAGGAAGTGCCGTTGTAGAAACTTTGTTAAAAAATCAAGATTTAATCAAAGCAAGATGTGATGAAGAAATTATTCCAGTGATTGCTTTAGCAAGAAATCCAAAACCAAATGCATTGATTCCCGTGATTAATGATATTGATGAAGTTTTAGAGCGTGAAGATATTGATGTATTTGTGGAGTTAATGGGTGGTATTGATTTACCTTTTGAGATAATTTCAAAGATTTTAAAAAGAAAAAAATCGGTAGTAACTGCTAATAAAGCTTTGCTTGCTTATCATCGTTATGAGCTTGAAAAATTAGCACAAGATACGGCTTTTGGTTATGAAGCAAGTGTGGCAGGTGGAATTCCTATTATTAAAATTTTAAAAGAGGGCTTGAGTGCTAATAATATTGTTTCTATTAAAGGCATTTTAAATGGCACAAGCAATTATATTTTAAGTAAAATGACTGAAGATAATGCTAAATTTCAAGAAGTATTAAAAAAAGCTCAAGATTTAGGATATGCCGAAGCTGATCCTACTTTTGATATAGAAGGATTTGATGCTGCACATAAGCTTTTAATTTTAGCAAATATTGCCTATGGATTAAGAGTAAAACCTGAAGATATCTTGATTGAGGGTGTTAGTAAGGTAAGCGATGAAGATATTTATTTTGCAAAGGAATTTGAATACACCATAAAGCATTTGGGTATTGCTAAAATAAAAGATGAAAAAATAGAACTAAGGGTTCATCCTGCTATGCTTAGTAAAGATAAAATACTAGCAAAGGTTGATGGAGTGATGAATGCTATTAGTGTTGATGGAGATATTTTGGGTGAAAGTTTATATTATGGCCCAGGAGCAGGTGGCAAGGCAACCGCAAGTGCTGTTATAGCTGATTTAATCGATATAGCAAGAAAAGAAAAAAATAGTGCTATTTTTGGATATTTAAATGATACTTCTTATAAGCTTTTAAATAAAGATGAAATTTATACAAGATATTATCTAAGATTAAAAGTATTAGATAAAATAGGGGTATTATCAAAAATTACACAATTAATGAGCGAACATCAAATTTCAATCGATACTTTTTTACAAAAGCCAAAAAAAGAAAAGCAAGATTATAGTACTTTATTTTTTATCACTCATCAAACTTATGAAAAAAATATACAAATTTTAATTCAAAAACTTAGAGAACAAGAATTTGTAAAAGATGATGTTTTTATGATGAGAATAGAAGATTAATGGCTTTATCGCAGTATCTTTTTGGTAAAAAAGGAGAGGATTTAGCATGCGAGTATTTAAAAACTCAAGGTTTTGAAATTTTAAAAAGGAATTTTCATTCTAAATTTGGAGAAATCGATATCATTGCTAAAAAAGATAAAATTTTACATTTTGTTGAGGTTAAAAGTACGCAAGGAGATTATGAAGTAGCATATAGATTAGATAATAAAAAATACAATAAAATCATCAAAGCTATAGAGTATTACTTTATGAAACATAAAAGTGATGAGAATTATCAAATAGATTTACTTTGTGTATATAAAGATGATATAAAACTTTTAGAGAACATTGGCTATTAAGAGAATATTTATTCTAATTTAATAAAATGTGAAAAAATAAAGGAGAAAAAAATGGGAAAATATATTGATTTAACTACAGAAAATTTTGCACAAGCAAAAGAAGGTGTAGCTTTAGTAGATTTTTGGGCTCCATGGTGCGGACCTTGTAGAATGTTAGCTCCAGTTATTGATGAGCTTGCAAATGATTTTGATGGTAAGGCTAAAATTTGTAAAGTAAATACAGATGAGCAAGGCGATTTAGCTGCACAATTTGGTGTAAGATCTATTCCAACTATCATTTTCTTTAAAGATGGTGAAGTGGTGGATCAACTAGTTGGTGCTCAATCAAAACAAGCTTTAGCAGATAAACTAAACTCACTTTTATAATCTTAAGCCACTTTTTGTGGCTTTTCTTCATATTTTTTACTATTTAATAATTTTTATTATTTATAATTAAAGAAAAATTTGTATAATACCTATAAATAAAACTACAAGGAAAATATTATGTTAGATTTAGCTATTATAGGTGGTGGACCCGCAGGTTTAAGCGCTGGCTTATATGCTACAAGAGGTGGATTAAAAAATGTTGTAATGTTTGAAAAAGGTATGCCTGGTGGGCAGATTACTTCAAGTTCAGAAATTGAAAATTACCCTGGTGTTGCTCAAGTTTTAGATGGAATTTCTTTTATGGCTCCTTGGAATGAACAATGTATGCGTTTTGGTTTAAAACATGAAATGGTAGGTGTTGAGCAAATTAGTAAAAATACTGATGGAAGTTTTAATATAAAATTAGAAGGTGGTAAAAACGAGCAAGCAAAAGCTGTAATTGTATGCACAGGCTCTACACCGCGTCGTGCTGGTTTTAAAGGTGAAGATGAATTTTTTGGTAAAGGTGTAAGTACTTGCGCAACTTGTGATGGATTTTTTTATAAAAATAAAGAAGTAGCTGTTTTAGGTGGGGGAGATACTGCTTTAGAAGAGGCGTTGTATCTAGCTAATATTTGCTCAAAAGTATATTTAATCCACAGAAGAGATGAGTTTAGAGCAGCACCTTCAACAGTAGAAAAAGTAAAAAATAATGAAAAAATAGAATTAATCACAAATGCAGTGGTTGATGAGGTTTGTGGCAATAATATGGGTGTTAATAAAATTAAAATAGCATTTAATGACGGCTCTAAAAGAGAACTTGATGTGCCTGGAATCTTTACCTTTGTTGGATTAAATGTAAGAAATGAAATCTTAAAACAAGATAATGGTGAGTTTTTATGTGCCATGGAAGAAGGTGGTCAAGTTAGTGTGGATCTTAAAATGCAAACTAATATAGCAGGGTTGTTTGCAGCAGGTGACTTAAGAAAAGATGCACCAAAACAAGTAATATGTGCAGCAGGTGATGGAGCGGTTGCAGCACTTAGTGCTTTAGCTTATATTGAAAGTTTGCATTAATCTTCACATAAATTTCACAAAAACTAATTAAGATTCTCCTATAAAAATTAAGGAGAATCTAAAATGAAAAAAATACTAATTCTAAGCACAACTTTGGTACTAATGGCTAGTGCAAATATTACACAGCAAAATACTAATTCATATCAACAAAATATGCCTCATATGCCTCAGCATAATCCTTATACTCAAAATTATTACGGACTTTCTAAACCTATTATGGATAAAATTCAAAGTTCTTTTCCTGGAGCTTTTATTGTGGATGTAGACTGGGAAGAATTTGGATATGAAATTAAACTAAGTAATAATATGGAAATGTTTTTTGATAGAAATGGAAATTTTTTAGGGCAAAAATGGGATGATTAATTAAAAGCGTTATTTGCTTTTAAATAAATAAACGCTACAATTTTCCAAATTCTAAAAAGGCAGATTTTAAAATGATTAATATTGGAATTCATGGAAGTAATGGGCGTATGGGTACTCAAATAAGACTTTGCCTAGAAGATGATGAGCAGGCAAAGGCTAGTGCGTTTTTTGATCAAGGATCAAATTATGAAGATTTTTTTAATAAATGTGATGTGATTATTGATTTTTCTACTCCAAAGGGTTGTGAGGATTTGCTTTTATACGCAAGAAGTAATCCCAAACCTTTGGTGATAGGTACTACAGGTTTAGATGCTAAGCAAGATGAATTAATGCAAAGTGCAAGTATTACTATGCCTATTCTTTATGCAACTAATATGTCTTTGGGTGTGGCGATTTTAAAAAAACTTTCTTATTTAGCTAGTGAGGCTTTGAGAGATTTTGATATAGAAATACTTGAAATGCACCATAATAAGAAAAAAGATGCCCCAAGTGGTACTGCGATGACTTTAGCACAAAATGTTGCTAAGGCTAGAAATTTAGACTTAGAAAAAGTTAGAGTAAGCGGTAGAGATGGGATTATTGGGCAAAGAAGCAAAGATGAAATTGCAGTGATGAGTTTAAGAGGTGGTGATATAGTGGGTTCACATAGAGTTGGTTTTTATAATGAAGGTGAATTTATAGAATTAAATCATACCGCAACATCACGAGCTACTTTTGCAAAAGGTGCAATAAAATGTGCAAAATGGCTAGTTTCTCAAGAAAACGGCTTATATGATATAGATGATTGTTTAGGAATTTAAATGTGTGCAGTAGTTGGAGTAATTAATTCAAAAAATGCAAGCACGGTGGCTTATTATGCTTTATTTGCAATGCAGCACCGTGGACAAGAAGCAAGTGGGATTAGCGTAAGCGATGGTTTAAATATCAAAACTCATAAAGCTAAAGGTGAAGTAGGACAAATTTTTAATACACAAATTCTAGCAGGATTAAAAGGCGAGATAGCTATAGGACATAATCGTTATTCTACTGCAGGAAATTCTTCTTTGCATGATGCCCAACCTGTTGCAGCTACTTGTTCTTTGGGAGATATTTCTTTGGTGCATAATGGAAATTTGATTAATAAAGAAGAAGTTAGAAAAGAGCTAATTGATAATGGTGCTATTTTTCACTCAAATATGGATACAGAAAATGTGGTACATTTAATAGCAAAAAGTAAAAAAGAAACTTTAAAAGATAGATTTATAGAAAGTTTAACTCAAAGCAAGGGAGCGTATTGCTTTATGCTTGCTAGCAAAAATCAACTTTTTGTAGTAAGAGATCCTTATGGGGTTAGACCTTTATCTTTGGGTAGATTAAAAGATGGTGGATATATTGTAGCAAGTGAAACTTGTGCTTTTGATTTGATAGAGGCTGAATTTATCCGCGATGTAAAACCCGGTGAAATGCTAGTTTTTACTCAAGGTAGTGATGAGTTTGAAAGTATTCAAGTTTTTGATAAGATAGATCCAAGAATTTGTGCATTTGAATATATTTATTTTGCTAGACCTGATAGTATTATAGAAGGTAAAAGTGTATATGAAGTTCGTAAAAAAATGGGCGAAGCCTTGGCTAAAAAATTTAAAGAAAAAGTAGATTTTGTAGTGCCAGTTCCAGATAGTGGCGTGAGTGCTGCTATAGGTTTTGCACAGTATTTAAAAATTCCACTTGAAATGGCAATAGTGAGAAATCATTATGTTGGAAGAACTTTTATAGAACCAACTCAAGAAATGAGAAATTTGAAAGTAAAATTAAAACTCAATCCTATGAAAAAAGTTTTAGAAGGCAAAGATATAGTGGTGATTGATGATAGTGTGGTAAGAGGAACAACTTCTAAAAAAATCATCGCACTTTTAAAACAAGCAGGTGCAAGAAAAATCCATTTAGCTATAGCATGCCCAGAAATTAAATTCCCTGACATTTATGGTATAGATACGCCTACTTTTGAAGAGCTAATCTCAGCTAATAAAAGTGTTGAAGAGGTTAGAGAATATACAGGTGCAGATAGCTTGACTTTTTTGGATATCAATGAATTAGTTTCAAGTATAGGCGATGAAAGAAAGTATTCTTTGATTAGTTTTGATGGGGATTATTTTATTAAATAATCCTTATTTGCATTTTAATTGTTTAAATATTTTATAGCTTTGAAAATGAGGTGGCAATCCCACTTCAAATGAAAAATCTTTATAAGTATGCCCTGGCAGGTTTTTTGCGATATTTATATTATATGAAGCATCTCTTTGTTGTTGGCTTGCTCTTTTGATACTATCAAAATTTTGTTGATTAAAAATTTCACCACTAACTTCATGTTTTTTATTATCATCAATTATTCTAAGCTCTAAAAAGCATTCTGAAAGTTTAAAATTAGTATCGTTGGTAATTCTACCTTTTATAATAATGCTTTCTGTTGCCAAACGTCTATAGGTTGAAAAATTACTCAAACTTGCTTTTTTGGTGTATTGATCTATAGTTAATAGTAATGATATGGTTAAAATCAAGGCAAGTATAAAACTTACTATACAAAAAATAATCATATATTTTTTATTTTGAACTTTTAAGTAAAGTAAAACCCAAGTTAAACCCGTAGAAGCTAGCATAATGAAAATGATTAGAATATGAAAAAAAGTAAAATATCCCATTTAAAAACACTTTGAATGAATTTCGATGTCAAATTTTTGACCTTCTTTAAAATCGGAAAATTTAGTTTTTAAATTAATAGTTTGGTTGGGGTTTATTGTTTTTTCTATAATGGTAGATTTGCTTCTTAAAGGTTTTATAGTGTGTAATAAATTTTTAAAAGTACTATTATCATCACTTTTTTTAAAGACTTCTACTTTTAATTTACAATATTTAAAACTTTTTTTAGAAGTGTTTGTTAAGCTATAATCAACGCTGAGTGAGCTGTCATATACAAAAAATTGAGCATTATCTAAACTAGCTATTCTTGATCTAACTTTAGTGTCAATTAAAAAATATCCCAAATACGCAATACTAGCTGAACATAAAATTCCTAAAAAAATAACTGTAAAAGCAAAAGCAGGTTTATTTCTAATAATTAAAGCAATAAATAAAGTGATAATGAAAAAAAATATAACCAAGGCCATTAGTAAAAAATCAATCAAGTGCAAATGAGTGGTATAAAAAATCATTTGCTCTCGAATGTGCTGGGCGTTCATTATCACTCTTTAATTTTAGTTTGCTACCGAGCTTGTTCTTTTGCTATCTTTACTATCAACCCAAATATTTGGCACAGCTCCACCAGGTGTTAAGAAAATTTTGGCATCTTTGTTAACCTTAAGTGCTTCGTTAAACTGTTTTTGAGTTTCAATTTGTTTTAAATCAAGCAAAGGATTATTTAAACTTTTTGCTATTTCTCTATTTGAATATGCTTGCGCATCAGCTTCTATTTTAACTGCACTTGCTCTACCTTTAGCGCTAATGATGGTTGCATTTGCCTCCCCTTCAGCTAAAGCTGCTTTTTTAAGTGCTTCTTGGTTGGCTCTTTCTACTTCATATTTTGTTCTTTCAGCTTCTTGTTTAGCAATTTGTACTCTTTCAATTTGCTCTTTTACTTTTATAGGTAAGATAATCTCTCTAAGTTGAACTGCTTGAAGCTCAGCAGGCTCATTTGGCTGGCTTTCTATAGTTTTTCTAATACCTTGATCAATTTGCACTGCTATGGTGTTACGATTTGTTGGAAGCTCTTCTGCAGTATATTGACCTACCACATTTCTTACTACATCTCTTACAACCGGATCAATGATTTTATTTTCCCAATTAAGTCCCCATGTTGCGATAGTTTGAGGAACTTGTAAAGGATTTAATCTATATTGAACGGTTACATCAATAGACACAGGCAAACCTCTTGAATCAAGCACAGAGATACTATTTTTATTTACAACTCCTGAGCCTATTTGTAAATTTTCATTTACACCTTCAATAGAAGCATAATTAATTTGTCTTACTCTAGTATCTACTATAGTGATTTTTTGTAATACTGGCATAAAAAAATGAAGTCCTGGTTCAAGTGGAGTAGGGCTGTATTTACCCGTGGTAGACTTGATCCCCATTTCTCCTGAATTAACTATTGCAAAAGGTTTAAAAAGTGCAAAAACTAAAATAATTGCAATCGCGCTATAAATTAATGGAGAAAATTTTCCAAAACCTTTGAAGTTAAATTCAGGAGCTTTGAAATTTAAATTTTGCTTATTGTTGTTTTGATTGTTTTTTTTGTTAAAATAATCATTCAAATCAGCTGGCATTTAGTTCCTTTGTTAAATATAAGTTAGCATAGAAGCGTATTTTTCATTGCGTCCATAAACTATATCAAAATACGCATTTTGGAGCTTTGTTGTTAGCTCACCTCTTTTTCCATTTCCTATAATTCTTGCATCAATATTATTTATCGGAGTTATTTCTGCTGCAGTTCCTGTGAAAAATGCTTCATCAGCCACATAAGCTTCATCTCTTGAAATTCTTTGGCGCACTACGCTTATACCCAAATCATGTGCAATTTTTAAAACAGTATCTTGAGTGATACTTTTTAATGAAAAATCATTTGGCGGGGTGATTAATTTCCCATCTTTAACCATAAAAAAGCACTCGCCTGTTCCTTCTGCTACAAAACCTTCTTCATCAAGCATTAAAGCTTCTTCATATCCTGCTTCTATAGCTTCATGTTTAGCCATTTGAGAATTTAAATAATTTGCACTTGCTTTGGCTTTACCTAGGCTAGATTTTACGCTATTTCTAGCAAAAGAAGAAATTTTAACCTTAATACCTTTTTCTAAGCCTTCTTCGCCCAAATAAGCACCCCATTCCCAAGCAGCAATAGCTACTCTAACAGGAGCTTTAGCATGATAAACTCCCATAGTTCCATCGCCCAAAAAGATCAATGGGCGCAAATAAGTGTTATTTTGAAAATCATTTGCCCTTAAAAGTTCAACTTGCGCATTTTCAAGTTCTTCTTGAGAAAAAGGTGAGTTGATTAAAGTGATTTTTGCAGACTCTAAAAGTCTTTTGGTATGTTCTTTTAATCTAAAAATTGCTAAACCATTTTGTGTTTTATAAGCTCTTGTTCCTTCAAAAACTGCATTTGCATAATGTAATGAATGTGTTAAAACATGAATTTTTGCATCGTCAAAATCAATGATTTTTCCATCCATCCAAATTTTTTTTGCCCTAATCATGAGTAAGCCTTTATTGAAAATAAAACTAATTTTATCAAAAATATACTAATAATTGCTAGAATATAGTAAAATTCTTTATTTAAAGCAAGGAAAAACAATGCCTATTATTAATATCAAACTTGCTAAACCAGAATTTAGCAAAGCACAAAAAGAAGAGTTAATAGCAGATATTACAGAACTTTTACATACAAAATATAATAAACCAAAGCAAAATATAGTCATAATGCTAGAAGATATTGAACCTTATAATATTGCTTTTGGTGGTGAAAGTGTAGAAAAATTAAGATTGAAAGGTAAAAAATGAAAGAATTGCAAATTGGCGATAAAGCTCCAGTTTTTGAACTTTTAAATCAAGATGGAGTTAAAATTTCTCTAAGTGATTTTTTGGGTAAAAAAATTATTTTGTATTTTTATCCAAAAGATAATACCCCAGGTTGTACTACACAAGCTTGCGAATTTAGTCAAAATTATGAAGATTTTTTAGGACAAAATGCTGTGATTATAGGTATTAGCCCAGATAGTGTGAAATCACATGAAAATTTTATAAAAAAATATGATTTAAAACACACTTTATTAAGTGATAATGAAAAAGAAATTTGCAAACTTTATGGCGCTTGGGGTTTAAAGAAAAATTATGGAAAAGAGTATGAAGGGCTTATAAGATCTACTTTCGTAATTAATGAGGAAGGAAATATCACAAAAATTTATAAAAATGTGAAAGCTAAAGATCATGCTTTTAAGGTGTTAAAAGAATTATGTTAGTTCATATTTGTTGTAGCGTGGATAGTCATTATTTTATACAAGAATTAAGCAAAGCTTATCCTGATGAGAAAATCATCGGGTATTTTTATGACCCAAATATTCATCCATATAGTGAGCATGAGCTTAGATTTTTAGATGTTAAACGCAGTTGTGATAAACTAGGCATTAAACTTTATAAAGGTGAATATGAGTATGAAAAATGGCTTGAGAGTGTAAAGGGTTATGAAGATGAGCCTGAAAAAGGTGCAAGATGTCAAATTTGTTTTGATTTTAGAATGCACAAAAGTGTTGAATTTGCCCAAAAGATAGGAGAAAAAAAACTCACAACAACTCTTTTAACATCTCCTAAAAAAGATTTAGAGCAATTAAAATTAGCATTACAAAAAGAATGTGATAAATTTGGCATAGAGTTTTTAGCGCCTGATTTTAGAAAAAATGGAGGCACACAAAGACAATTTGCCCTAGCAAAGCAAGATATGCTTTATCATCAAAATTATTGTGGATGTATTTATGCGCTTTCTAAACAAAAAAGCCAAAAAGCCTTTATAGATGAGCTTATGAGTCCTATTAATAAACAAATATTGCCTTCAAGTATAGAAGAAAAAATTAAATTTTACAACCAAGTAAAAAGTTTAGAAAAAAAAGGCATTAAATTTGAAATTCAAAGAGAGAAATTTTTAAATTATCGCTTGTTAAGGGCTTTGATAAAACAAAACAAACAAGCTATAAAAACTCATGTTTTATTTTACTCACATTTTAAAAATTCTTACACTAAATTTAGTATTTTAGATGAGGATTTAAAGCATTATAAAAGTGCAAAGGATGAGATTAATTTATGGAGTTTTGATTATTTTAATAGCTTATGTAAAATGCGATTTAAAAATTATGAAGATTTTTTACAAAATCCTTTAAAAATAGAGCAAGAAATCAAAATAAGGCAAAAACATTTTAGTGCTTATGATCTTTCTCCGGTAATTATTGTTGAAAATATCGTTAAAGGTGCTTATGAATTTATGGCAAAAAGTGAAATTTATTTTGATAGTAAAGAAAAGATTGTGAAGTTATAAAACTTAATTAATTTATTAATATTTTTTTTGTAAAATCTGAATTTTGAATATATTTTAAGGCTAAATTTATGATAGATGTAATGCAAATTCAAAAAATTTTACCGCATAGGTATCCATTTTTACTTGTAGATAAAATCGTAGAATTAAAAAACAAAGAAGTTGTTAGAGGTTATAAAAATATTAGTATAAGCGATCATGTTTTTATGGGGCATTTTCCAGATCATCCAATTTATCCAGGTGTGTTAATTTTAGAAGGTATGGCACAAACTGGAGGGGTTTTAGCATTTGAAAGTATGGATGATAAAGTAGATCCAAGCACCAAGGTAGTATATTTTACGGGTATTGATAATGCAAAATTTAGAAATCCAGTGCGTCCTGGTGATAGACTTGATTATGAAATGAGTGTAGTGAAAAATCGTGGAAATATGTGGATTTTCCAAGGAAAAGCTTTTGTAGATGGACAATTAGTTGCAGAAGCTGAACTTAAAGCTATGATAGTAGATAAATGATGAGTAAAATTCATCCAAGTGCAGTTATAGAAGATGGAGCTATCATAGCAGATGATGTTGTAGTAGAAGCTTATGCTTATGTTGGTAAAAATGCTAACATAGGCGCAAATACCATCATCAAACAAGGTGCAAGAATTTTACCTAATGTAACTATAGGTGAGAATTCAAAAGTGTTTTCTTATGCCATAGTAGGAGATATCCCGCAAGATATATCTTATAAAGATGAGATAAATTCAGGTGTTATCATAGGAAAAAACGCGGTTATTAGAGAATTTGTTACTATTAATTCAGGTACAGCTAAAGGCGATGGCTTTACAAGGATAGGTGATAATGCTTTTATCATGGCTTATTCTCATATTGCGCATGATTGTACTTTAGGAGATCACATCATCTTAGCAAATAATGCTACTTTAGCAGGTCATGTAGAACTTGGAGATTATACCGTAGTAGGTGGGCTTACTCCAATACATCAATTTGTAAAAGTAGGAGAAGGGTGTATGATAGCAGGTGCTAGTGCGCTTTCTCAAGATGTGGTACCATTTTGCTTGGCTGAGGGAAATCGCGCAAGCATTAGGAGCTTGAATTTAGTAGGCATTAGAAGACGTTTTGACAAAGAAGAAGTGGATGTTTTAAGCAAGGCTTTTAAATTTTTATTCAGACAAGGAAATTTAAAAGATAATGCTTTAAGTTTGCTAGAAAATACTTCTAGTGAAAATGTGAAAAAAATGTGTAATTTTATCTTAGAAACAAAAAGAGGAATTCCTATATATAAGGAAAAAAACCATGGTTAAAAGATGTAGTTTTTGCAATGAAATAGAAACAAGCGAAAGAAGAATTTTAGTAAATGATTATAATAATGCCTTTATATGTGAGTATTGTGCTGAAAGTGCTTGCAATATTTTCTTTGGAGAGGAAAAAGAGCTAAAAAATAAAGAAGTTGATAAAGAAAATTTTAAAGACATAACCCCTAAAGAATTAAAAGCATATTTAGATAAATATGTCATCGGACAAGATAGAGCTAAAAAAATCTTTAGCGTAGGGGTGTATAATCACTACAAAAGACTTTTTAGATCTGACTTAGAAGATGATGATACAGAATTAGCAAAATCAAATATTTTATTAGTAGGTCCAACAGGAAGTGGAAAAACTTTACTAGCGCAGACTTTAGCAAGATTTTTAGATGTGCCTATTGCAATTTGTGATGCGACTTCTTTAACTGAAGCAGGTTATGTGGGAGAAGATGTTGAAAATATTCTTACTCGTCTTTTACAAGCTGCTGATGGAGATGTGCAAAGAGCACAAAAAGGGATTATATTTATTGATGAGATAGATAAAATCGCAAGAATGGGTGAAAATCGCTCCATTACAAGAGATGTAAGTGGTGAGGGTGTGCAACAAGCTTTACTTAAAATCATTGAAGGTTCCTTGGTAAATATCCCACCAAAAGGTGGTAGAAAACACCCAAATCAAGATTTTATACAAATAGATACGACTAATATTTTATTTGTATGTGGTGGGGCTTTTGATGGTGTTAGCGATATCATTAAAAGAAAACTAGGCGATAATGTCATGGGCTTTTTTGCTGATGATAAAAAAGATGAAAAAGAAGCCTTGCTTCAAAGATTAGAGCCTGATGATTTGGTGCATTTTGGGCTTATCCCTGAACTTATAGGAAGATTGCATGTACTTGCTTCTTTAGAAGAGCTTGATGAAGAAAGCATGGTGCGTATTTTAACTGAGCCAAAAAATGCCATTATTAAACAATATCAAAAACTTTTTGCTATTGATAATGTGGAATTAAAATTTGAAGATGAGGCACTAAGAGAAATTGCTAAGCTTTCATTAGAGCGTAAAACGGGAGCTAGGGGTTTAAGAAGTATTATTGAAGAGATGATGGTAGATTTGATGTTTGATTTGCCAGAGTATAATGGATATAGCATAGTAATTACTAAAGAAGTGATCAAAGAAGGTGCAAAACCTTTATTTATAAAAAATAAAAAAGTTAAAGGCTGAGAATGATTTTAGATCAAATAATTGGATTTTTTTCAAGTGATATGGGGATCGACTTAGGTACTGCAAATACTTTAGTTTTGGTAAAAGATAAAGGTATAGTGATTGATGAACCTTCGGTTGTTGCAGTAGAGCGTGAAAGATATGGTAGGGTTAAAATTTTAGCTGTTGGAAAAGAAGCTAAGGAAATGGTAGGAAAAACCCCAGGTAATATCGAAGCAATCCGTCCTATGAAAGATGGTGTGATTGCTGATTTTGATATGACTGAAAAAATGATCCGTTATTTTATAGAAAAAACTCATAGAAGAAAATCTTTTTTAAGACCTAGAATTATCATTTCAGTACCTTATGGTTTAACTCAAGTTGAAAGAAAAGCAGTTAGAGAAAGTGCTTTAAGTGCGGGCGCTAGAGAAGTATTTTTAATAGAAGAACCTATGGCAGCAGCTATTGGTGCAAATTTACCTATTAGAGAGCCTCAAGGGAGCTTGGTGGTAGATATTGGTGGTGGTACAACTGAAATTGGTGTTACTTCTTTAGGTGGACTTGTGATATCCAAATCAATTCGCACAGCCGGCGATAAACTTGATACTAGTATAGTAAATTATGTAAAAGAAAAATACAACCTTGTCATAGGTGAAAGAACTGGCGAGGAAATTAAAATCGCTATTGGTTCAGCAGTTCAACTTCCAAAAGAACTTTCTATGGTGGTTAAAGGGCGTGATCAAGTAACAGGCTTGTTAAATAGAATCGAACTAACAAGTGAAGATGTAAGAGAAGCTATGCGCGAACATTTAAAAGAAATCGCTGATGCTTTAAAAATCGTTCTTGAAATGATGCCGCCTGATCTTGCAGCTGATATTGTTGAAAATGGTGTTGTTTTAACAGGAGGCGGAGCTTTAATACGTGGGCTTGATAAATATTTATCTGAAATTGTAAAACTTCCAGTATATGTAGCTGATGAGCCGCTTTTAGCAGTTGCAAAAGGTACAGGTAAAGCTTTAGAAGAAATTTCATTATTACACCAGCTAACGAATGAAGAGTAAAATTCTTAGCGTTTTAATATTATCTTTTTTAGTATTTATTTCGTTTTATTATGGAGATATAATAAAACGAAATGTTTTAGATTTAAATATTGCTATTGTTAATCAATTTTCTCAAAGTATTGATCTTTTAAAAAACAAATTCAACGAACATTTTAATCAAGCTGAAGAAATTAGAACTTTAAGAGAAAGAAATGCCGAGCTTGAAAAAAATAATATCTACATGAAAAACTTTGCTAATGAGCTAAATAATATTTTAAGCGATAAAAACTCAAGTTTTTATTATCCTAATGTGAGTTTAGTTAAGGCAACTTCTTATGCGCAAATTAGTGATTATCATAAGGTTTGGCTTGATGTTGATTATAAAGGAAAAATCAAAGGCTTGATTTATAATGGCTATACAGCAGGCATAGTCATAGAAAAAAATGGTAGAGCTTTGGGGCTTTTGCAAGGTGATGAGGAATGCATTTTTTCTGTTTACATAGGCAAAGAACAAGCACCAGGTATAGCTCATGGAAGAAATGATTATGTTTTGGTTAAATATATCCCTAAATGGCTTGAGCTTAAAATGGGTGATAAGGTTTATACAAGTGGCTTAGATGAGATTTTCTTTTCGGGAATTCCAGTGGGAGAAATTTTTAAAATAGAAGAAGAAGGTGCTTATCAAAATGCTTATATTAAACCCTATGCTAAGATGAAAGTACCAAGCTATTTTTATATGGTAGAAAATTTATAGTAAAAAATTATTTATTTTAATTAATATAAATTATTATTTAGAATTAAATATTACAATAGCTTCTAAGTTTAAAACTAGGAGCTTTAATGAAAAAATATATCAGCAGTTGTTTGGCTATTTGTTGTTTAAGTAGTGCTATTTATGCGAATGAAGTAGAATATGATGCGCAAAAAATAGCAGATATTTTTTATCAACTTAACGCAGATCCTAAAAATCCAAAAGCAAAAGTTAATCATGCAAAAGGTTTTTGTGCTATGGGAACTTTTGAGCCAGCTTTGTCTATCAATAAAGAAGTTGATGTGCCTTTGTTAACACAAAAAAGTTTGCCAATCCAAGTAAGATATTCTTTGGGTGGAGCTTTTAAAGATGATAAAAGCAAAACAAGAGGTATGGCTATTAGAATTATTGATCCTAAAGATTCTGCTTCTTGGACTATGGTTATGCTAAATACAGAAATAAATTTCGCAAAAAATCCTAAAGAGTTTGGTCAGTTTTTTGAAATGAGACTTCCTGTAAATGGTAAAGTCGATCAAGAAAAAATAAGCAAGATGATGAAAGAGGTTGATTCTTATAGAAATTTTGCTGCATATACGGATAAAATTGGTATCAGTAAAAGCGTGGCAAATACTCCATTTTTTAGTATCCATACTTTTTATTTTAAACAAGCAGATGGAGAAAATTATCTACCAGCAAGATGGAAATTAGTTCCAAGCGAAGGTGTGGCATATTTAAATGAAGCACAAATGAAAAGTGCAAGTAGTGATTTTTTAAAAGAAGATTTTCAAAATCGTGTAAAGGCTAATAAGCCAGTTGAGTATAAAATGTATTTAGTATATGCAAATAAAAATGATATTACTAATGATACAACGGCTTTGTGGAGTGGTAAACACAAAGAAAGTTTAGTTGGGACTTTTAAAGTTAATGCTTTGAGCAAGGAAGATTGTAATTTTGATGTGTATTTTCCTTCAGATGTACCTCAAGGGGTTAATCCACCACAAGATCCTTTATTTGATGTAAGAAATGAAGCTTATGCTATAACTTTTGGTAAGCGTCAATAAAATTTAGCTCTTTAAGAGCTAAATTCTTTATTAATTTCAACTTCTAAAAAACTTATATTTGTTATAATTTGGCTAAAAATTCAGCTTAGGAAAATACATGCCAAAAAGAACAGATATAAAAAATATATTATTAATAGGCAGTGGGCCTATCGTTATAGGTCAAGCTTGTGAGTTTGATTACTCAGGAACTCAAGCAGCAAAAACCTTAAAAGAGTTAGGTTATAGGGTAGTTTTGATCAATTCTAATCCAGCTACGATTATGACAGATCCTGAATTTGCTGATGCAACTTATATAGAACCAATTACCAAAGAAAGTATTCTAAGTATTATCAAAAAAGAAAAAATCGATGCGATTTTACCTACTATGGGTGGCCAAGTTGCTTTAAATGTTGCTATGGAAGTTTATGAAAGTGGTGAGCTTGCAGATGTGAAATTTTTAGGTGCAAATCCTGAGGCGATAAAAAAAGGTGAAGATAGGCAAGTTTTTAAAGAATGTATGAAAAAAATTGGCATGGATTTGCCAAAATCTATGTATGCGTATAATTATGAAGAGGCTTTAAAAGCTGTTGATGAGATTGGTTTTCCTTTGATGATTAGAGCTTCTTTTACCTTAGGTGGTGCAGGAAGTGGCGTGGTGTATAATATGGATGAGTTTGCAGAACTTGCAAATACTGCTTTAGCGCTAAGCCCTATCCATGAAATTTTAATCGAAGAAAGCTTACTTGGTTGGAAAGAATACGAAATGGAAGTCATTAGAGATAAAAATGATAATTGTATTATCGTTTGCTCTATTGAAAATGTTGATCCTATGGGGGTTCATACGGGCGATTCTATTACTATAGCTCCTGCTTTAACTTTGACTGATAAAGAATATCAAGCAATGCGTAATGCTTCTTTTGCTATTTTAAGAGAAATTGGAGTAGATACAGGCGGATCAAATGTGCAATTTGCTATCAATCCAACTAATGGTAGAATGATAGTCATTGAAATGAATCCTAGGGTTTCAAGATCTTCAGCCTTAGCTAGTAAAGCAACGGGTTATCCTATAGCTAAGGTAGCTACGCTTTTAGCAGTTGGATTTAGTTTAGATGAGATTAAAAACGACATCACAGGCACTCCTGCTTCATTTGAACCGGTAATTGATTATATTGTAACTAAAATTCCTCGTTTTACTTTTGAAAAATTCCCAAATGCAAGCACAGAGCTTGGCACTGCTATGAAAAGCGTGGGTGAGGTTATGGCTATAGGGAGAACTTTTAAAGAAAGCATTCAAAAAGCACTTTGCTCACTTGAGAGAAATTTAAGCGGGTTTGATACTATAGAATGTGATAAAAATGAGCTTTTAGCAAAAATTCGCCAAGCTAATGAAAAACGCTTGCTTTATATAGCACAAGCTTTTAGAGAAGGTTTTAGCACACAAGAGCTTTTTGAGCTTTGCAAAATAGATCCTTGGTTTTTAAATCAAATCAAAGAAATAGTGGAATTTGAAAATCAAATTGATATGGATATTTTAAGCAACAAACAACTATTAAGAAAAGCTAAAACTTTAGGTTTTTCAGATAAAAAAATTGCTAGCTTAATTAATCAAAAAGATAATCTTGAGTTAAGCCAAAATGATATTTATTATGCAAGAATTAAGCATAAAATCATCGTTCAATATAGTGAAGTAGATACTTGTGCAGGCGAATTTGAAGCATTAACTCCGTATTTATACTCAAGTATCAATGCAAATGAAGCTACACAAATAAAAGAAAGTAAAGATAAAAAAGATAAAAAAGTGATGATTATAGGTGGCGGACCAAATCGCATAGGACAAGGCATTGAGTTTGATTATGCTTGTGTGCATGCTTCTTTTGCTCTAAAAGATATGGGCGTAAAAACTATAATGTATAATTGTAATCCAGAAACGGTTTCAACAGATTATGATACAAGTGATATTTTATACTTTGAGCCGATTGATTTTGAGCATTTAAGAGCGGTTATTGATAGAGAAAGACCAGATGGAGTGATAGTGCATTTTGGTGGTCAAACTCCACTTAAATTTGCAAAACGCCTCAGTGCTTTTGGAGCAAAGATCATAGGAACGAGTGCAAGGGTGATAGATTTAGCTGAAGATAGAAAGAAATTTGCTAAATTTATTGAAGATTTAGGCATAAATCAACCTAAAAATGGCACAGCTATAAGCGTTGAAGAAGCGATTATAAAAGCAAATGAGATAGGTTATCCTGTGCTTGTTAGACCAAGTTATGTTTTGGGTGGTCGTGCAATGCGTGTTGTACATGATGAGAGTGAGCTTAGACTTTATATGCAAGAAGCCGTAGATGTGAGTGATAAATCCCCGGTATTAATCGATCAATTTTTAGACAATGCTACTGAACTTGATGTAGATGCGATAAGTGATGGAAAAGAAGTTTATGTAGCAGGTATTATGGAGCATATTGAAGAAGCAGGAATTCACTCAGGCGATAGTGCTTGCTCTTTACCTGCTGTAAATATCGATGAAGCTATGCTTGAAATGATTGAGCAAAAAACAAAAGATATTGCTTTAAATTTAGGTGTAGTAGGGCTTTTAAATATACAATTTGCTATCCATGATAATAAACTTTATATGATAGAAGTAAATCCAAGAGCTAGTAGAACTGTGCCTTTTGTGAGTAAGGCTACAGGAATTCCTTTAGCTAAGGTTGCAACACGCGTGATGTGGCAAGGAAATTTAAGAGAAAGTTTGAAATTTTATGATACCTTTAAAGTGGTAGAAGAAAAAAACGGAATTTTAAGAGCTAAAAAACCAAAACACATTAGTGTAAAATCAGTGGTATTTCCTTTTGCAAAACTTAGTGGAAGTGACCTTGAGCTTGGGCCTGAAATGCGCTCAACCGGCGAAGTTATGGGTGTAAGCAAAGACTTTGAAAACTCTTACGCAAAAAGCCAACTTGCTTCTTCAAATTTCTTACCAGAAAGTGGCAATGTATTTTTATCATTAAGAGAACAAGATAAAAAATACGCAGTAGATTTAGCTAATGAATACATTAAGCTAGGATTTAAAATCATTGCTACAAGTGGAACTTATAAAATTTTACAAGAAGCAGGTTTAGAGTGTGAGTTTGTGCATAAAATTTCTGAAGGGCGCCCAAATGTAGAGGATAAGTTAAAAAATTCTCAAATTCAACTTGCTATTAATACAAGTGATGAGCATAGCTTTAAAGGTGATACTAAAAAAATTAGAGCAAATATTTTGCGCTTTAAAACCCCATATTTTACCAACCTAAGAGCAGCGTATGCAGGTGCTAAAGCGATTAAAGCTATACAAAATAAATCATGTCTTGAAGTAAAGAGCTTACAAGAATACTTAAAAGCATGATTTATCTTGCTCAAACTGATACAACAGCAGGGCTTTTAAGCAAGGACTTAAAAGCCCTTAATACTTTAAAAAAAAGACCTTTAAGCCAAGATTGTTTGATTACCACAGCTAAATTTAGCGAGCTTAAAAAACTTACAAGAGTACCAAATCATTTTAAAAATACTATTAGAAAATCCAAAAAAACTACTTTTTTATATCCTAATTTTAAAGCAATACGCGTTGTGAAAGATTGTACTCATGAGAATTTTTTAAAAGAGTTTGATTGGCTTTATTCTACTTCTGCAAATCTTCATGGAAAAAAATTTGATCTAAATTGGGCTATGCAAAATGCGGATAAAATAGTAGATGAAAAGTTTTTTGAAAGTGGAGCCTCAAAGATTTTTAAACTTCGAGGCGTTAAAAAAGTTAAGTTACGCTAATTATTTTCCAAGTGGCCAAAATACTTTTGGTTCTTCGCCGATTTTTGCTTGTCCATGATACATTCCAAGTTTATCTTTAGTCCAAGCATAGCCAACTTTTCCGTTTTTATCTATTGAGATGATTCCACCAGTACCACCAAGTTTAGCTACTTGTTTGATAGTTTCTTCGGCTGCTTTTTGTACTGAAAGTTTTTTGTATTTATATAAAGACGCAACCTCATGAGCTGCAGCTACTCTTATGTAAATATCACCTGTTCCTGTACAAGAAATCGCTACTGAGTCATTGTTTGCATAATTTCCTGCCCCTATGATAGGAGAATCCCCAATGCGTCCTGTCATTTTATTTGTAGTGCCACCTGTGCTTGTGCCCGCTGCAAGATTGCCATTTTTATCTAAAGCTATTGCACCTACTGTGCCTAAATATGGCTCTGTGCTTACACCAAGATGAGCTTTTGCTTTATCACTATCTAGTAATACTTCTTTGCTTTTTTTAGCTTCTTGAAGTTGTTTATATCTGTGTTCTGTAAAGAAGTATTTTTGCCCCACTATTTCTAAACCATGTTTTTTGGCTAATTTATCAGCACCTTCGCCTGCTATTAAGGTGTGAGGTGTTTTTTCCATAACAAGTCTTGCTGCTTCTATGGGGTTTTTAATCGTCCTAGCCATAGCAACTGCACCTGCTTTTAAATTTTTTCCATCCATTAATGATGCATCAAGTTCGTTAAATCCATCAGAAGTAAAAACAGCGCCTTTTCCAGCATTAAATTCAGGACTATCTTCCATGACTTTAATGGCAGCTATAACCGCATCAACCGAGCTTCCACCTTTTTCAAGTATGCTTTGACCTGCTTTTAAGGATTCTTTCATTACCTTTTCTCTTTTGGCAAATTCTTCTTTAGTAAGTCCTAAGCCACTTGTTCCACCATGTATAACGATAATAGGTTCAAAATCTTTTGCAAAAGTATTATTGCTTGTTAAAAAAGCTAAACTAGCTAATACCAATAAAGCCTTTTTGCTACCTGCTAAAAATTTCATATATTCTCCTTTTTTTGTAAACTGACTATTATATTAAATATAAATTAAATAAATATTAATTTGTATTAGCAAATGTGCAAATTTAAAACAAATTTTTATTTTTTAAATTAATTTATTAATAAATACTAAGAAATTTTTAATAATTACATTACAATATTTTTATATTTACGACAAAATTTGGAGGTTTGTTAATGTTTAAAACTATTATTGCAAGAAGAATATCTATACTTACGGCCTTAATTTTGCTTATAGGCTTTGGAATTTTTGTAGGTATAAATTATCATTCTTCTAAAAGAGATATTTTACAAAGTATTACTCATGGTAAGCAAGAAAGCGTTAAAAACGGAAAAAGTTTTGCTGAGCTTTATTTTAATTCAAGAAAAGAAAGTATTGAGAGAATATCTGAAAGTATTGTAGCTGGTAAAAATACAGACAAAGAGCATGTGGCTCAATTTTTAGAATATATTTTTTCTTTACATTCTTTTACAGCTATTTATGTAGGATATGAAAAAGATGGTAGTTTGATTGATGTTGATATTAATTCTAAAGGTAAGCATTTTATTTTAAATCAAGAAAAAGATGGTTTTGACGCTAGAGTAAGATCTTGGTATAAACTCACAAAGGATACTAGAAAAATCAATATTTCAGATCCTTTTGAAGATGTAGTAACCAAAAAAATGGTTGTATCTATAACAGCTCCCATAGAAATAGATGGAAAATTTATAGGTGTTTTAGCAGGTGAAATTTTTCTTGATGATATGCGAAAAGCTTTTGAGGAGTTAAAAATAACTCCAAGCAACAGTGTGTTTTTAATTAATAGTAATGGAAACTTAATTGCTCATTCTTCTGGATATATTGATTTAAACAAAGAGACTGAAATAGCAAATGCGATAAAAATGTTTATTAGTGTTGCAAGTTTAACCCCAAATGAGCCAACAAATTTGATCGAGTACACTTTAAAAGGTGATCAGCGTGTAGCAGTATGTATAAATACCGCAAATGAAATGATGTTGTGTTCTGCGAATTCTTTAAAAGATTATGATGAGGTTTTTGATAAGCTCTTGATAACTCAAATTATTTTTGGAGTAATATTTGTATTGATAATTATAGCTATATTGGGTGGTATGATAGATTATTTTCTTAAAAAAATTATAGTGATCAAAAATACTTTAGAAAGTTTTTTTGATAGCTTAAACTATAAAAAGAAAATGGATTTAATAAAAATAGATCTTAAAGGAAATGATGAATTTGCAATTATTGCTCGTGAGATTAGCGAAAGTATTGTAAGCATTCAAAACAATTTACATAAAGACCAAGAAGCAGTTTCTGAGAGTGTGCAAAAAGTTAAAGAAATTGAACTTGGAAATTTATCAGTGAGATTAGATAAAAATCCTATTAATCCTCAACTTATAGAATTGAAAAATATTTTAAATGGTATGTTAAAAGTTTTAGAAGAAAAAATAGGTTCTAATATCAATGAACTTGATAGAGTGCTTGAAAGTTATAAGGCATTAGATTTTTCTACTCAGGTTCAAAATGCAAAAGGTAATGTAGAAATTACAACAAATGTTTTAGGTGATGAAATTAAAAAAATGCTTATTTCATCCTCTACTTTTGCAAAAGAACTAACTTTGCAAAGTGTAAAACTAGAAGAATCTATGCAAAAATTAGTAGATGGGACACACTCTCAATCTCAATCACTTGAAAAATCAATACACGCGGTAGATCAGATCAATATTTCTATGCAAAATGTGGGAGATAAAACAAAAGAAGTGGTAACACAAGCTGAAAATATCAAAGAAATTGTGAATGTAATTAAAGATATAGCAGATCAAACCAATTTACTAGCTTTAAATGCAGCTATTGAAGCAGCTCGTGCAGGTGAGCATGGACGAGGGTTTGCAGTGGTAGCTGATGAGGTACGTCATTTAGCTGAAAAAACAGAAAAAAGCTTAGGAGAGATAGAGGCTAATGTTAATATTTTAGTTCAAAGTGTTAATGATGTTTCTATATCAATGCAAGAGCAAACTCAAAGTATTACACAGATTAATGATGCTATAGTTAATTTAGAAGATGTTACAAAGGAAAATGTAGAAATCGCTAATTTTACAAACGAAGCTACCAAAGCCGTAGGAAACATCTCTCAATCTATATTAAAAGAGGTAGAAAGTAAGAAAATTTAACTTTATAGAGCTTATTGTTTTGTAAATTTAGTTATAATTTGCGCTTTTGAAAAAAAGGTAAATTATGATAGAAAGAACAAAAATAAGCTCTAATTTTGGTTGGTTTATGGTTATTTTAGGTGGTTTGGTTGAGTGTTTTTGGGTGAGCGGTTTAAAATACTCAACTGAAATTTGGCATTATGCTTTAACAGCTATTGGTGTAAGCATATCTTTTACATGTTTTTTAAAAGCTTGCGAAAGACTTGAAGTAAGCATTGCTTATAGTGTCTTTGTGGGTATTGGCACAGTTGGAGTGGTGCTTAATGAGATGTTTATTTTCAATGAGCCAACTTCCATTACTAAGCTTGCTTTAATAGCCATTTTGCTTTTAAGTATCATAGGCCTTAAAATCATTAGCAAGGAAGCTAAATAATGGAATGGTTTTTTTTATTTTTAGCGACTGCTTTTGAAATTTTTGGTGTGATTATCATGAAACAACTTGTAAGCACTAAAAATAAGCTTTATCTTTTAGCTTTGATAGTGTGTTTTGGTTTCTCGTTTGGGTTTTTAAGCCTTAGTATGCAAAGCATTGCTATGAGTGTGGCTTATTCTATATGGACAGGAGCTGGAACTGCAGGCGGGGTTATCATCGGAGTGCTTTTTTACAAAGAAAGTAAAAGCTTTTTAAAGCTTTTTTTAATTGCCCTTATTATTGCTTGTACTGTGGGTTTAAAAATACTTTCATAGGCTTAAAATGAAAATATACATTAGTGGTATAGACACAGATGTTGGTAAAACTTATCTAAGTGCTAGACTTTGCAAGGAATTGGGTTTTGATTATTTTAAGCTTATCCAAGCAGGCACGCCAAAAGATAGCGAGGTAGTAGCTGAGTTTAGTCCAAAAACTAAGATTTTCAAAGAAGGTGTGTTTTTAAAAACCCCTGCTTCCCCGCACAAAGGTAGGATTTTAGAAAATTTAAGCTATAAAGCCTTTGATATACAAATTCCACAAAGTGACAAACTCATCATCGAGCTAGCTGGCGGGCTTTTTTCGCCCCTTGATGATGAAAAAACAATGATTGATTATATGAGTGCGTTTAAGCACCCTACGATTTTAGTCGCAAAAGACTATCTAGGAAGTATCAATCACACGCTTTTAAGCATAGAAGCACTAAAACAAAGAGATATTAAAATCCTTGCTTTAATCTTAAAAACCCAAGATACTTTTAGCAAGGATTTTATAAGTAAATACGCTAAAATTCCTATCATAGAATTTGACGATAAAGTGTGCGAAAAACTTTCAAAAATCCTTGAAAATTTCTCTTAAAGACTGCACGACATAATTAATTTCATCTTCATTTATAACATATGGTGGCATGAAATAAATTGTATTTCCAAGTGGTCTTAAAAGCAATCCTTTTTCTAAGGCTCTTTGAAAGACTTCAAGTCCTGCTCTTTGGTATTTGCTTTTTTGTATATCAAATGCACTTACCATGCCTAAATTTCTAAAATTTCCTAAAAAGTCAAATTCTTTTAAACTCTCCCATTGAGTTTTTATAAAAGCACTTTTGATTTTATTTTTTGCGATGATATTTTCTTTTTCAAAAATATCCAAAGTCGCATTAGCCGCCGCACAAGCTAGGGCATTACCTGTGTAGGAGTGAGAGTGTAAAAAGGCCTTTTGGCTTTCATAGTTATCATAAAATTTCTCATAAATTTCATCTTTAGTAAGCACCACTGAAAGTGGTAAATACCCACCCGTGATAGCTTTAGAAAGACATATATAATCAATGCTTTGTGAGCAATAATCAAGCGCAAACATTTCCCCTGTGCGTCCAAAACCTGTGGCTATCTCATCAAATATCACTTGCACACCATAATCTTTAGCAAGTTTAACTGCCTCATCTAAATACCCAAGCTCGTACATGTGCATATTACCCGCACATTGAAGTAAAGGCTCAAGTATAAAAGCACAAATTTCATGATGATGATTTTTTAAAATACTTTCTAAAATTTCAAGTTCTTTTGTATAGTCCTTGCTTGTTGGCACAGGTGTTGTGATACTTTTTAAAAGTAAAGGCTCATAAGTTTTTTTATAAAGCGCTACATCGCCAACGCTTAATGCGCCTAAGGTTTCTCCGTGGTAAGAATTGCTAAGCGATAAGAATTTATCCTTTTTAGAGCCATTGTTTAGGTGGTATTGAAAACTCATTTTTAAAGCTACTTCTATGACTGAACTACCATTGTCTGCAAAAAAGCATTTATCAAAAGGTAAAAGCTTACAAAGTCTTTGCGAAAGCTTTATGATAGGCTCATGTGAAAAGCCCGCAAGCAAGACATGCTCTAAATTTTGAAGTTGATCTTTGATTTTTTCATTGATGTATTCATTACAATGGCCAAAGATATTTACCCACCAAGAGCTAATGCAGTCTATGTAAGATTTTTCATCAAAATCATACAAATACACCCCCTTAGCCTTTTTTATAGGTATTAAAGGTAAAAACTCATGATCGCTCATTTGCGTGCAAGGGTGCCAAATGTGTTTTAAGTCTAGTTCTTTTAAATTCATTTTTACTTCTTTGATTTTTATTACTAATGATACTACAATTTTTACTCAAATTTATGCTTTAAAATGAAAAAGGATTATTTAGAAAATATTTATATAATTAGCTTTTATCTTAAATTTAGAGGTAAAGTATGAAAAAAGTATTGATTATCTTAGTGATTTTATTTTTGAATTTTGCATACTCGCAAGAGGATTTGGTTGAAAAAGGATTTAAAGCTTATGAAAGTGGTGATCATATAAACGCTATAAAGTATTACAAACAAGCTTGTGATTTAAATAATGGTTTTGGTTGTGGCAATGTTGGTGCTATGTATAATTTTGGTGAAGGGGTAAAAAAAGATAATTTTAAAGCGGTAGAATTTTATAAAAAAGCTTGCGACTTGAACGATAGTTTAAGTTGTTCTAATCTTGGTTTTATGTATCAAAATGGACAAGGTGTAAAAAAGGATAATTTTAAGGCAGTAGAATTGTATCAAAAGGCATGTGACTTAAATTTCGGCTTAGGCTGTACCAATCTTGGCGCTATGTATGTAGGTGGAAAAGGTTTAAGAATAGATAATTTTAAAGCAGTCAAATTATATCAAAAAGCTTGCGATTTAAATGATGGATTAGGCTGTATTCGCCTTGGATTTATGTATGGGTTTGGAAATGGTGTTAAAAAAGATATTTCCAAAGCTTTAGAGTATTTTGGCAAAGCTTGTGACTTAAAAAATGAAGATGGGTGTATGCTTTATGCAAATTTTAAAGAACAATTTTAGGTTCAAATATGCAAATTGCACAAATTTTAGATGAGTTAAAGCAACAAGATAATTTTAGAATTCTACGCTCATTAAAACATGAGGGGAAATATGTCGTTTATAATGGGCAAAAATTGCTAAATTTAGCAAGCAATGATTATTTAAATTTAAGCAATGAAAAAGCATTAAAGCAAGATTTTTTAACACATTTAAAAGAATTTGAATTTTCTAGTTCAAGTTCTAGAAGCTTGAGTGGAAATTATGCGATTTTTGATGAATTTGAAAGCTTTTTAGAAGCTAAATTAGGCAGAAAAATCTTGCATTTTAACAACGGCTATGCCTTAAATGTTAGCTGTTTGCAAGCTTTAGCAAGCATTAAAAATACTTTATTTTTAGCAGATAAGCAAGTGCATGCAAGTATTATTGATGGTTTAAGGCTTGGCGGGGCTAAATTTATAAGATTTAAGCACAATGATATAAAGCATTTGCAAAGCTTAGTGCAAAAGCATTATAAAGAATTTGAAAATATCATCATCGTAAGTGAAGCGCTATTTAGTATGGATGGAGATTTTGCGCCTATAAAAGAATTCATAAATTTAAAAAAAGAGTTTAAAAATATCAAAATTTACATCGATGAAGCTCATAGCATAGGTTGTTTTAATGATGATGGTTTGGGTTATGTGAAATTTTTGGGTTTAGAAAAAGATGTTGATTTTTTAGTTTTTACTTTTGGTAAGGCTATAGCTTCAATGGGTGCTTGTATGATAAGCGATGAAAAAGATTTTTTTGTAAATAAAGCTAGAGCTTTTATATACTCTACGGCCATAGCTCCTATAAATGTGGCTTGGACTTTGCATGTTTTTAAGCATTTGCATGAATTTAGCGCTCAAAGAAAAGAACTTTTAGAGTTAAGCACTTGGTTTAAAAATGCTTTAGCAAGTAAAGGTGCAGTTCTAGGCGAGGCTTATGTGATATCTTTTATTTTAGGGCAAAATGCACTAGCTAGTGAAATTTCACAAAAGCTTTTAGAAAATGGTATTTTCGCACCTGCTATTAAAGAGCCAACCGTAGCTAAAAATACAGCTAGAATTCGCTTTTCTTTGCATGCTGGTTTAGTGAAAAAAGACTTAGAAAAGGTTTTGGAGGTATTTTGAAAACTCATTTTTTACATGAAAATGCAAATTCATCTGAGTTGATTTTATTTTTTTCAGGATTTTGCTCGCATTTTAGCCATTTTACGCATTTAAAAAGTGATGTAAATGTTTTAATGGCGTATGATTATACGAGTTTTGATTGGGAAATTGATTTTAATAAATTTGAAAAAATCACTCTTGTTGGCTTTTCTATGGGGGTTTGCGTGGCGAGTAAAATTTTAAAAGATATAAATTTTTATAAAAAAATAGCCATAAATGGCACAAATTTACCTATAAATGATGAATTTGGGATCAAAAAAGCCATTTTTAAACTTACTATGAAAAGATTTGCTTTAGAAGATTTTAAAGCAAATTTATTTGAAAAAAGAATGAGTTTAAGTGATGAATTTTACTTTGAAAAAAACGAGCATTTAAAAGCAGAACTTTTAAGTTTATATGAGTTTTGCACTAAGGATTTAAATGAAAATTTCACTTGGGATAAAGCCATAATTAGCAAAGAGGATAAAATCTTTCCACCAAAGCATGTTTTAAATTTTTTCAAAGAAAAGGCAATGTTTATCGATGAGCCACATTTTATATTTTTTAAATACCACACTTGGGAAGAGCTTTGCAAACTTTCATAAGAGCAAAAGACACTTATAGCGCAAATACGCCTGTGCAAAAAGATATGGCTAAAGAGCTTTGTAAAATGCTTAGTGAGAATGATTTGAGCGATTTTGAAGCGGTGTTTGAGTTTGGCTGTGGGGTAGGGGTTTTTAGCAAGGCTTTGCAAGAATGCATTAAATTTAAGCATTATTTTTTAAATGACATTTATCCTTTTGAAAATCCTTGTAAGTTTGATGAATTTGGTGTTTTTGATATGAATGAGCTTAAAAATCATCATTTTTATACGAAAAAATTTGATCTTATAGCTTCAAATGCTTGCGTGCAGTGGTTAAAGATAGATGAGCTTTTAGAAAATCTTGCAAATATGTTAAATAAAAATGGGATTTTGCTTTTTTCTACTTTTGGAGAAAAAAATTTCACTCAAATAAAGCAAAGCACTAATTTATCACTTGAATATTTAACTTTAGAGCAAATTACACAAAAACTTTCTAAAAATTTTAAGATTATAAAAGCAAAAGAAGAGTTAAAAGAGTTAAAATTTGATGATACTTTAGAGCTTTTTAGACATTTGAAATTAAGCGGGGTGAATGCTTTGAGTGAAAAATTTTTCATAAGCAAGGCATTTTTAAAAAACTATGAAAAAGAATTTCAAAATACCTTGACTTATCATCCTTTATTTTTTATGTGTCAAGTTTGTTAAATTTGATAGATATTTTTTTGCTAATTCTTCTCTTAGATAAAGCTTGTTAAAATCACTTATATCCATACATAAAGCAAAAGCATAAATTTGATGAGTTTTTTTGTCTTTTATAAAACCTACGATTTGTCCGTATTTTTCTTTTCCCCAGCCTGTTTTTGCAAAAAACTCATAATGGTTATTTTCACTAAGTTTTATTATATTTATAATTTCTTTTTGTATATTTTTAGGATAATCTAATTTTAGATTTGCTAGTTCAAAAAGTAAGTTTGCTTGTTCTTTAAGACTAATTTGTAAAGAATCATCTATCCAAAATTCGTCGATTTTACTTATTTTTTGGTTGCCATAATTAAGTTTATTTAAGTTTTTTTGCATTTTTTCCAAGCCTATTTTTCTAGCTAGTTCTTTATAAGCAGGAACTTGGGATCTTTGCATAGCTAGGGCTAAGCTTGCATCGTTTTTCCAAGAAGGTAAAAACACTTTTTCACCTTTGTAATGATAAAAAATCTCATTAGTATTTTTCACAACGCCTTCATTCAGTGCGATTAGGGCATTGAAAAGTTTAAAAGTGGAGGCAGGTAAAATGCGTTTGTTTGCTTTTGTAAAATCATTACTATAATAATCCTTGCCATCATAAATTATAAAAACTCCACTTTCATTGTAATCTTTAAAAAGATCTTTTAAATTTTCATTTGCCAAGGCAAAAGAGCAAAAAAGGCTAAAAAGCAAAAGTATTTTTTTCAATTTATTTCCTTTTTCATGAAGAAATTTTTTAATTCTTGTTGATCTCTTATAGCAATGTTTTCTTTGATGATTTTAAATCCTGCTCTTAAAAAGAAATTTTTAGCACTAAGGCTAGCAAAAGTATAAATTTCACTATAAGGGTAGTTTTTAAGAGCAAATTCTAATAAAACTTTGCCATAACCTTGATGAGTATAGTTGGCATGAGTAAAGCAAAGATCGAGCGTTTTTTCTTCTAAATTTATACTTATAAAAGATATGATTTGGCCTTTTTCTTCATAAACAAAGCCTAGTTGATTTTGAAATTTTTCTTCCCAAGCTTTTTGGTTTATATTGATCCAAGCATGAATTTGTTCTTTTGTGTAATCGTTTTTACAAAGAGTGGGTGCGCTTTGCTTAAAAAGCTTGATACAAGAAGCTAAGTCTTTTATATCAAGCTTTCTTATCAAGCACTTTCCTTAGAGCTAAAGAAGCTAAAGCAAGTCCAAAAGAGGCTGTCACTCCCATAAATGAGCCAAGATCTTTACAATGAGCTTCTTCATCTGAAAATACCACATCAAAATCCCCTTTAAAGCCTGATTTTCTAAGCTCATAGCGGAATTTTTTAGCTAGGGCATCGCCATGTGTTTTAAATATGCTTGTCGTTTTAATACGCGTTGGATCAAGCTTTCTAGCTCCACCGGTTGATGAGATAAAAATTTGCTTTTTCAAATCAACCAAATTAGCCAAAGCAACCTTAGCAGGTATATCATCAATCGCATCAATGATAAGATCAAATTCGCTCAAATCAAAACTTTTCAAAAAATCATCATCGATTTTACTAACTATACCTTTAGCATTGTAAATGCGTTCAAAAACCTTAGCTTTTTCCTCGCCTATATTTTCACTATGAAGTTGGCGGTTTTGATTAGTAGTTTCAAATTTATCCGCATCGATTAAAGTTAGATTGCTAAAGCCACTTCTAAAAAGCGCATCAACGCAAATTCCACCAACTCCACCTAAACCACAAACTAAAACTTTGGTATTTTGAAATTTAATAAAATTTTCTTCATTAACAAGCCATTTTATACGCGTGTATCTATCCATTTTTCATCCATTTTTTGAGATTTTTCATTTGACTATAAGCTGTTAGATCAAGCATTACAGGGGTTATTGTGGCATAGCCTTGTTTTAAAAGTGCTATGTCTGAGTCTTTTTCATTTTCATGATCAAGATTAGCAGCAGCTAGCCAGTAGTATTCTACACCTCTTGGATTTGTATTTGAGTGTGCTTTATAGCTATAAATTCTTTTACCTGCTTTGCAAATTTTTAAGCCTTGAAAGGCTGTTTTGCTAGAAGGAAAGTTGATATTTAAAAATTCTTTTTTATCTAAAGGAAAGCCCTTTTCAAAGATATTTTTGACTATTTTTTTAGTAAGTTTTAAAGCAAGTTTATAATCAAGCTCTTTTTGATTATCTTTGTAAAATTGCGATAAAGCAATGGCAGGAATTCCATGAAGTACTGCTTCCATAGCACCTGCGCAAGTTCCTGAGTAGGTTATATCCTCGCCTACATTAGCTCCTTTATTGATTCCACTTATGACAAGATCAGGTAAACGCTTTTTATATAAAGCATGTAAAGCTAGATAAATACAATCTGCAGGCGTGCCATCATCAAGCTTGTAAAATCTTTTACCAACCTTATGAAATCTTAAAGGCTTAGTTAGTGTTATGGAGTGTGAGCATGCTGATTTTTCACTAGCAGGAGCTACTATGGTAATTTTAGCTTTAAAATGCTTTCTTAGCATTTTTATAAGCTTTTTTAAACCCTCACTTTCATAGCCATCATCGTTTGTTATTAAAATTTCTTTCATGTTTTTTCCTTTTTTTAATTCTAACACAAGTAATACAATATTTTTTTATTACTAAATTGTTTTTTCATTTTTTAAATATTAAAATTATAGTTTTGATTAATTTTTTAAAGGAAAGAATGATGTCAAAACTTTTACTTTTTAGTGCTTCTGGCTATAAAGATAGTGCTTATTTAAGTCATACTAGAGAATTTATAGATGATTTTTTAAAAGAAAATTCCATGAAAGATGAAGAAATTCTTTTTATACCTTATGCGGGTGTTAGAAGGACTTATGATGCTTATGAAGCTAAGGTAAAAGAAGGCTTGAAAAAAGATAATATCAAATCATTACACCATTTTGAAAATTTAAAAGAAGCGATTTTAAATGCAAGGGTTTTTTAGTAGGTGGTGGCAATAGTTTTATGCTTTTGTATAAATTATATGAAAATGATTTGCTTGAAGTGTTAAAAGAGTGTATTGAAAAAGGGGCTTGTTATATAGGTTGGAGTGCAGGCTCAAACATAGCAGGGCTTAGCATAAAAACAACTAATGATATGCCTATTGTTATGCCAAAAAGTTTTGATAGTTTAGGGGTTTTTCCTTGTCAAATCAACCCACATTTTATTGGCGGGAAAATTCCTGGACACAACGGAGAAAGTAGAGAAGAGCGTTTGGAGGAATTTTTGATAACTAATCCAAAAGACATTGTTTATGCTATACCGGAGGGTTCTGCATTAAAAGTGCAAGATGGTAGCTTAAAAATCATAGGTCATCATGATGTGTTAAAGCTAAGTCATCCTTTTAATGTGGAATATTTAAAAGTTAATCAAACAACTAAAATCTAAAGGAGAAAAATGCAAACTTTTTATCTTTTAGCTGCGATTTTTGGTATTGTGGCTGTGGTTTATTTGCTTATTAAAAAAGTAGAAACAAAAACAGCTTTAATTAGTGTTGGTTTTATTTTATGCTTGATTTCACTTAAGCCCATTGAAGCTTTGAGTGCTTTTACACATGCTATGGTGCAACCTGCTTTGATTAAGGCAATTTGTGCAAGCATGGGCTTTGCTTTTGTGATGAAAGTGACTAAATGCGATAAACATTTAGTTAAACTACTTACAACACCTTTGAAAAATGTAGGATTTTTCTTAATCCCACTCGCTTTTATGGTGACTTTTTTTATTGCTATTGCTATACCTTCAGCGGCAGGATGTTCAGCTGCAGTTGGTGCGACTTTAATACCGCTTTTAATGGCTTCAGGTATAAAACCTGCCATGGCAGCAGCAACAGTGCTTTGTGGAACTATAGGAGGAATTTTAAGTCCAGGTGTTTCTCATACGGCTTTGATTTCTGAAATTTCGGGGAAAAATATACAAGAAATTGTTTTAACTCAAACTCCAAATGCATTAACAGCAGGGGTGATAGTGATGATTTCTTTGATGATTATGGCAGTGGTTTTTAAAGACTATCAAAAAGGACAAGTTTTTGAAGTGGCTAATCAAAGTAAGACTGAAGATAATATTGAAAAAGTAAATGTATTTTATGCGCTTATGCCTTTAGTGCCTTTAATTGTGCTAATTATAGGCGCAAGTCCTTTAAATGATTATGAGTTTTTAACATGGACAAAACAAGTTGGAGTTGCTGAAGCTATGCTTTTAGGGGCGATTATAGCTTTAGTAGTAACTATGAGTAAGCCTGATAGTATTTTTAAAGAGTTTTTCAATGGTATGGGAAAATCTTATGCAGAAATCATAGGGATTATCATAGCTGCTAGTGTTTTTGTTGCAGGTTTAAAAGCATGTGGTGTAATTGATATCATCATAGAATGGCTTAAAAATGAACAACATTATGTGCGTTTTGGTGGAACTTTTATACCATTTTTAATGGCTATGGTTACAGGTAGTGGTGATGCTGCTGCTATGGCGTTTAATAAGGCTGTAACTATTCATGCTCAAGATCTTGGTTTTGATCAAGTTAAACTTGGTACTGCAGTGGCAATGTCAGCAGTGCTTGGAAGATACCTTTCGCCTATTTTGGGAGCTTGCATTATCGTTTCAGCTATAGCAGGGGTTAGCCCTTTAGAAATTGTTAAAAGAACTGCTTTAGGTTGTGTTGTTTCGGTGGTTGTAATTGCTTTTGTGTTATTATAAATTTAAGCCTTAAAAGGCTTAAATTTATTTTGCGGCTAGGATGATGATTTCTTGTATAACTTTGCTTGCTGCTTTTAAAGATTTAACAGGTAAATACTCATAAATAGAATGAAAATTATGTGCTCCTGTAAAGATATTTGGACAAGGCAGGCCTTTTTCTGAAAGCACCGCTCCATCATATCCTCCACGCATAGGAATGATTTTAGTTTTGATATTTAAATTTTCATAAGCTTGTAAAGCAAGTTTAATAGGCAAAGATTCGGTTGTTTTTAGACTATTAAAGACATTTTTATAACGATCGTTAAGCTTAATGTTAATTCTTTCTTCTCCGTATAGCTTTTTAAAACTATCATTTAAATCTTGCAAAAATTGCATTCTTTGTTTGTATTTTTCATCATCAAATTCTCTAACATCTATTTTTAAAATAGTTTTAGCGCTATTTCCTTGGAGCTCTTTAACCCAAAAATATCCTTCTTTGTTTTCTGTATATTCAGGTGCTTCACCATTTGGAAGCATAGAGATAAATTTGTGTGCTAAAAGTAAAGAATTAACTAATTTTCCTTTAGCGCTCATAGGATGAGCAGATTTTCCTATAAATTCTACTTCACAATCTCCTGCATTCCAATTTTCATAAATAAACTCTCCTATCTCACAACAATCTAAACAATACCCAAAATCAGCATTAATTTCTTTTATATCAAAAGCTTTTGCCCCTCTTAAACCTTGCTCTTCATCAGGTAAAAAGCAAGCATAAATATCACCATGTTTAATATCAGGATTTTTAACAAAAAACTCAAGCATATCCATAATCGCTGCAATGGCTGCTTTATCATCAGCTCCAAGTAAGCTTGTGCCATCGGTGTGGATGATATCATCTCCTATGTAGTTTTTAAGTTCTTTAAATTCACTTTCTTTTAGATAAAGATCTAAGTTTTTATTTAAACATATATCCCCACCTTGATACTTAGTGATTTGTGCTTTGGTATCGTTAGTTTGCTCCATACTTGTATCTAAATGTGCAAAAAAGGCTATTTTAGGAGCATTTGGAGTGTTTGCTGGTAAAAGAGCTGTGGTGATGGTGTTTTCTCTTCTTTTGATATTTTTTAAACCTAGTTCTTGTAGTTCTTTTTCAAGTAATTTTGCAAGCTCCATTTGATTAGGGCTTGATGGCATAATGCCTTTAGCACCATTTTCTCTACTTGTGGTGGTGTTTATTTTAGTGTAATTTATAAATCTTTGAACAATATCCATAATTTTTCCTTTAGATTAAAATTAATAAATTATAACAATTCATTTTTTAAATATTTGATAAAACTAAGAAAAAATTATTAAATGATATTTTCTATCAAAATTTGTTTAAAATTATGATAATATATTTAAATTTATATTTTTTAAGGAGAAGAAATGCAAAAACTTAAATTTATAATGATATTAAGTGCATTTATAACTTTTTTTATTGGATGTTCTTCTAAAGAGCAAATTAATCCTTTAGGGCGATCTTTGGGTGCTGTGAACGATAGTGATCCTTTGAGTATAGGTAAAAATCCTACCCCACCTGCTAAACAAAAAGCACCAATTTTGGTAGAGGGTGAAAAATTTCCGGCCATACCACTTGAACCGCCACTAATAAAAACAAATACTTTCAAAGGAGATAATCCTATAAAAGGACCTTTGCCAAGATTGACATCAAAGAATACTTTTAGTGAAAGTTCGGTATTTGAAAACAGAGGTTTCCCAAGTGATTTTGTAACTATCATGAATCCTAATGGTTCAGCTTTAACTGTGTGGGCTTTAAACCCAGGAAATTGGATTTGGGGTTATAGTTTAGACAATAGCAAGAGTTTTGGAGACGCTAGAGTGTGGCAAGTTATAGAATTTCCTGCTAATTACATAATGCTTAAAAATGCAAAAACCAATACTTGTTTAAATGCTTATGGAAATGGCATTGTGCATTATCCTTGTGATCAAAGTAACCACGCGCAATTTTGGAAATTATTGTTAATGAGTAATGAATCTTTTCAAATTCAAAATCTTGCAACACAAAAATGCATTAAAACTCAATTGTATAATGTAATGAAAGACTTTGAGGTTGATTTTTTTAATATTTATTTAGAAGATTGTCTTAAGCCAGGCGAAAAAAATCTAGATAAACAATGGAATATCACAACCCCTGCTTTTATTTCTAGATTTCCATATTAAAAGGAGATAAAATGAAAAAGATATTATTGTTTATTTTTATCTATAGCTTTAGTTTTGGCGCATTAGAAGATTATAATGTAGGAACATGGAATTTGCAAGGTTCATCTGCGGCTACAGAAAGCAAATGGAATGTAAGTATAAGACAGTTGATTAGTGGAGAAAATCCACTTGATGTTTTAGCTGTACAAGAAGCAGGAACTCTACCTAGTACTGCAGTAATGACACCAAGACAAGTTCAGCCTGTGGGTGTTGGAATTCCTATTCATGAATATGAATGGAATTTAGGCTCATCAAGTCGTCCAAATTCTGTTTTTATATATTATTCAAGAGTAGATGTTGGCGCAAATCGTGTAAACATGGCTATAGTAAGTAGAGTGCAGGCTGATGAAGTTATAGTATTACCACCTCCAACTGTTGCTTCAAGACCTATTATAGGAATTCGTATAGGTAATGATGTATTTTTTAGTATCCATGCTTTAGCTACTGGAGGAAATGATGCTGGTGCTATTGTAAGTGCTGTGGATATGCACTTTAGAAATATGCCACAGGTTAATTGGATGATTATGGGAGATTTTAATAGAGCGCCAGGGGATCTTGTGCCATTACTTGATGCTGATTTAAGATCACGTATAAATATAGTCGCTCCTTATTCCTCTACTCAAACTAGCGGGAGAAGGGTTATTGATTATGCTGTAACAGGAAATTCAAACCAAAGTACACTTTATACACCTCCTTCTATATTGGCTATTTTGGCAGCGGCAGGACTTAGAAGCTTTTTGGCTTCTGATCATTTTCCTGTAAATTTTAAGAGATTTTAGGAGAATATAATGAAAAAAATATTTTTGTTATTATTTGTATGTATTAATTTTGTTTTGGGTGCAGATTTACTTCCTGGATATTTACCAAATTATACACCCATGTTTGCCATGAGATCTCTTGATACTGGAGTTTCACTCAGTCCTCTTAGAAATACTTCTTCTAAGCTAGAAGATCAGAATTGGATTTTAAGAGAAATCGTTCTTGATGATGAATTAAAACAAAAAGATCCTTTGTCTAAAAAACTTCCTTTTGGTTATGTTCAATTTGTTAACCCAAGCAATGATGATTTGTGTTTGGCTGCTACAAGTGGATCTTTTAAGTTGAAATCTTGTTCTAATGATTTAGAATTTAAGCATCTAGAAACAGTTTTTTCTATCATTCCTACTACAACATCTGCTGTGCAAATTCGTTCGGTGGCTATGGATGGTGCAAAATGCATAGTTTCGCTTAATTCTTCAGCACCTTTAGATGAACGTTTTGGCTTGGAACCTTGTATTGTTGATACAGGTGCTTCGCTAGGACTTAGACAGCTGATGTTTTTTACTCCTGCTATCGTTGAAGCAACTCCGCTTTATTAAAAATTTACTTGCTATTTTTAGCAAGTAAATTTTTACTTTTCCTAGCATAATATTTATTCATTTTTTTAAGTCAAAAAAAGATATTATTTTAACTTTAAATTTAAAGGTAAAGCATGGATTATAAAAAAGCATTTTATTCAAAATTAGAAGATTGTTATTTAGGTGCGAAAATCAAAAACTCGCAAAATCAAGCTAAAAATGGTTTTACAAATTTACTTGTTATAAAAGAAAAATATTTTCAAAAAATCAAAGACTATTTAGACACACAAAATCTTTATACAGATACTTATAATAAACTTTATAATTTTTTTAGCACCTATTTAAACGAAACAGGAACGCCGTTTTTTTACGATACACCTATGTATAAAAATATCTATGCAAGGGTATATTCAAATTCAAAAGACACAAGTCTTTTTTATAAAACACAAAATTTATACTATGTAAAATCAGATACTATTTATAATCCTTTAAGCTTGCAAAGTGAAGATAAAAAATACACTTTAAATTTTCTTACCGATGAGTATGAGCAAAATGCTGATAATAATAAAAGTAAAATCAATTTTTATTTGCAAAACATACAAGATAGCAATATAAACATAAAAGTGATAAATTCTAAAAATAATGATGACGTAAATGTATTTAAACAAAACTCAAGTGAATTTAGTGATGTTTTTTTAAAGACTTTAAAAAATGCACAAATAAACATAAAAGAAGAAGAGCTAAAAAAGCTTTTTAAAACTTATAAAAAACAAAATGAAGTAGATTTTTTTATCCATAAAAATGCGAAAGAATTTTTAAAAGAACAATTTGATTTGTGGTTGTTTTCTTATGTGAATGATAGCATTACTGATTGGACTAAAGAAAAGATAGATGAGATCAACGATCTAAAACAAATAGCTTTTGCTATCATTGATATGATAGCTGACTTTGAAAATGAGTTAAAAGCTATATGGTTAAAGCCAAAATTTGCTAAAAATGCTCACTATGTATTTAGCTTAGATACTATTAAATCACACTCAAACAACGCTGATGAAATTTTAAACTCCATATATAAAGATATAAATTTTAATGAGCAAATCGCAGAATGGAAAGAATTAAATTTCATAAATGATGAGTTTGATATAAAGGCTATAAATGATGAAAAATACAAATTCTTACCGCTTGATACAAAGTATTTAAGCGAAGAAAATTATTATAAACTTTTGCAAAGTTTTGAAAATTTAGATGAAATTTTAAATGGAGAGCTTGTAAAAGCAGATAATTTTCAAGCACTAAATTCTTTAATGCCAAAATACCAAGGTAAAATAGATCTAATCTACATAGATCCGCCATTTAATACAGGAAGTGACTTTGACTACAAAGATAAATTTCAAGATAGTACTTGGCTTTCTTTAATGCATAATCGCTTGGAATTGGCAAAAGAATTTTTAAGCGATAAAGGAAGTTTTTATTTGCATTTGGATCACAATGCAAATTATCGTGGTAGAGAACTTTTAAATGAAGTTTTCGGGGAAGAGAATTTTGTAAATGAAATTGTGTGGAGTTATGATAAATGGACTAGTTCCGGTTTGAGTTTTCAAAAAAACCATGATTCGATAATGTTTTTTAAAAAAGATAATATAATTTTTAATAAATTAAAAGAAATAACGGACAATTTAAAAGAGAAATATAAAAAAGGATATTCACTGGGAGGAGGATTTGGTAAGGATGGTTTAGTAGTTTATGATAAGAACAATGAGAAAGTAAAAAAAATGATAGATAGTGGAAAATATAAAGTTGTTTACGCTGATGTTGATGGTAAGCCTATGAAAGATGTATGGGCTATTCCTTTTATTAATCCGGTATCTATTGAAAGAATTGAAGTAGAAAATAATCTAACTCAAAAACCTGAAGCTTTACTTCAAAGAATAATAAAAGCAAGCAGTAATGAAAATTCTGTAGTTTTTGATTATCATTTAGGAAGTGGCACGACAATAGCTACTGCACATAAGCTAAAACGCAAATGGCTTGGGGTTGAAATGGGAGAGCATTTTTACAAAGTCATCATCCCAAGAATGAAAAAAGTTTTAAATGGTTTTGTTTGTGGTATAAGCAAAGAAGTAGAATTTAAAGGTGGTGGCGCTTTTAGATACTATGAACTTGAAAGCTATGAAGAAAGTTTAGAAAATTGTGAGTATGAGCTTGATAAAAACTCACTCATAGATTACAGAAAATCACGCAAGCTCATAAAAGCACTCAAAAAAGGCGAAAATATATGTCTTGATATGAAAGCTTATGATAAAGAATTTGATATATTTTTAACGATGTCAAATCTTTTAGGACTTCAAATCAAAAATATTTTTATAGATGAAAATGGTATAAAATCTTGTAAATTTGAAAACGATGAGATTATAAATTTAGAAAATATATACTTAATTAAATATCCAAAACTAAAAAATCTAATTTGGTGGGAGAAATGATGAACGAGAGTGAATTATATATTTATTTAGGACAAGATGAGCATTATATTACTCTTGATGAAATGAATTCGATTGTAAATACTATTAATACAATTAGCAATGATTTGTGTGTAAAGTTGTTATCAAATTATCAAGATATTTCATTGGTTATATATCCATGTGAACAAGGTTCGTTTAAATTAAAAATTAAACATATGTTGTTAACAGGTGTTTGTATTTTGACTTGGCTTAATGAAAGTGAAGCTGGTAGAGCCTTTGTTGAAGGCTTAACAGGACATGAAACACCATATTATTATAAGAGGGCTGGACAAATTTTAGGAGATGTAATAAAAGGTGTATTGGAAAAAGATATATTTACACTCGAAAAAATAAATAACGAATTAGGTAATTGCGGGTATATTTTAGATAAATCTATAAAAGAAAAAAGCGTGTTGTATGAAGCAATCAATAAGAGCAAAACGATAAAATCAATAAGTTTTAACAATGAGAATAGCAATGCAATACCAAAAAAAGATTTTATTAATCATATTAAAAAAGGTGATATTATCCGTCAATTAGAACCTAATTATGAAATATTAGATTTAATAATTTCAAAATCGATCAACACTAAGCAACAAGGAAAATGGACATTTGAATTATTAGAGACTAAAAAAAAGTTTAATGCAAAAATACTAGATAATGTATTTATGTCAAAATTTTTAGATGGTTTTTATCCGCTTAAAGAAGGTAATCAGGATGATATTATCAAGGCTTTATTACGCATAGATACAAAAATAAAAAATGGAAATAAGGAAACGGAGGAATACTTTATTCAAGAAATTTTTAATTTCAATGAAAATAAAATTAAAGTTATTCCTCAAGAATTTGAAAAATATCTGCAAGTAAAGTATGATTATAAAATACCAAGTCTTTTTAATTGAGATTAAAGGTAAAAAAGCTAATGCAAAATAACATTATTTTTTATACTATGCAAGTTAAAAAATTCAAAGCAGGGTTTTATGAACTTGGCGATAGTGTGTATTTAAATCAAGAAAGTTTAGTAAAAACTTTTACATCCTAAGAGAAAATATTGATATGTATATTAAAAACATATTGCAAGATGAGTAGTTACAAGAATTTTCAGTGTGTAAAAAATTCTTACATGCTGCAAATGATAAAAACAATTAAAGCTTTAAAGGAAAAATAATGGCTAAAGCAAAACAAAACACAAGAAAACATTTATTGTTAAATAAATTTATCCATGATAAATCACTAGTGCAAAAACTTGATGAAAGTTATGATTTTGGCAATTTTTCTCAGGCTATAAATTTGCAATTTTATCAGCAAGAAAGTGTTAAAAATGCTTTAGCCATACTTTCTTTTTATATGAAAGATGAGTTAAATTCACATGAATACAATCAAGAACGCAGAAAACTTTTAGAATTTTATCAAGATGAAAGCGAGAATTTAAAACTACAAAAAGAACATATCGCAAGAGCTTCATTTTGGATGGCTACGGGAAGTGGTAAAACTATAGTTATGATCAAACTTATAGCTTTGATACATGAATTCATTAAAAATAATCAATTACCTAAAAAGCCTATCATGCTTTTAGCACCAAATGATAAGATTTTAAATCAATTCAAAGCAAATATAGCTAAATACAACAATCATCACAGCAATTTTATCAAAATAAAAGATTTAAAAGATTTTGAAAGCATAGAAAAAGAAGCTAGTTTGTTAAATGAAGCGGTGGTGTATTTTGCAAGAAGTGATTTACTTGAGAGTGAAGAAAATGTAGGCAAAGATAAAAAAGCAAAAAGATTAAACTATAAAAATTATCTTAATAAAGATGGTTGGTATATATTGTTAGATGAAGCTCATAGAGGCGATAGTAAAACATCACTAAGAAAAAACTATTATCATGAGCTTGCTAGAGGTTTTATCAAAGAAGATGAATTTCCAAAAGGCTTTGTTTTTAATTTTTCTGCTACTTTTGAAGATGAAATAGATTTTATAACTTGTGCTTATAATTATAATCTTCAAAAATTCAATCAAGAAGGATATGGTAAAAATATAGCAGTTTTAAATGAGAATTTAGATTTTAAAAGTGAAAATAACGAAGAAGCAAAAATTAAAACGATTTTAGAAAGTTTTATAATATTCAATGCGATTGTAAAATCAAAAGAAGAATTGTTTTTAAAAAGATCAGACTTTAAATATCATAATCCTTTGATCATAGCAGTTTCTGATAAAGTAAATACTCAAGATGCGGGTATAAAAGCGTATTTTAAGGCAGTGTATAATGTATTAAAAAATAAAGTAGATATACGCAATATAGCTTTAGAACTTTATGAAAAACTTCAAAATCAAAATTTGTATTTTGGTATAAATACACTAAGCGATGATTTTTTAAAATATATAAAAAATGCAAATAATGATGAACTTAGAGAAAATATTTTTTATGCAAATGCAAATGCAAAATTAGAATGTTATAGCATTAAAGGAAATGATAAAGAATTGGCTTTTAAGAGTAAAAATTCAAACAAACCTTTCATGCTTTTAAATATTTCAAATGCAAAAGAATGGGAAAAAGATTTTTTACTTGAGCTTGGGGTAGAAAGCATAAGTGATATATCACAAAGTCATTTTGAAAATATCAATAGCTCACAATCTTCTATCAATATAATGCTAGGAAGTAAGGTTTTTTCAGAAGGTTGGGATAGTAATCGTGTAAATTTAATTTCTTTTATCAATATAGGAAGCATTAATGCTAAAAAATATGTTTTGCAAACTATAGGAAGAGGTGTTAGAATAGAACCTTTCTTAAATATAAGAAAGAGATTAAATGCTTTAAAAGAGATGTTTAAAATCGATGAGCGATGTGTAAATTTAGCATGTGGTTTAGAAACTCTTTTTGTAATGGCAAGTGATAATGAAGCCATAAAAGCTATCATAGAGGGTATAGAATGTGAATTTATGGAAAGTAAGCATTTAAAAGGATTTAAAGAAACAAAATTGTCGTTTAATTTACCTGTGCCAAAATATAAAAATGAAAATAAACTAAATAGTATCTATAGAATTTCAGAAAAAGAAGCAAAATCTTTAAAAGAATTTATAAAATCTTACGATGAGGATGTTTTGATTTTAGAGCAGTGTTTGTATAAAAATTTTAAATATTCTACATTAGAAGAATTTTATAAATTTAGCGAAGGAAAAGAAAGTAAAATTCAATTACTAAGAAACAATGTAGAATTTAATGAAAAAACAACATTAAAAACAATCAATAGTGTGTTAAATTCTAATGCCAAAGTTTTGGATAAATTTGTAAAGCTAGAAGAAGAAATAACGCACTATAAAAATATACAAGCAAAGTTAGATTTTGAAACCGTTCAAAAAATTAATAAGACTATAAAAGATGTTTTAAACGCAAAAAGTGAAGATGAATTAAAAGCAGACTTTGAAAATAAAAAAATAAATTTAGATGAGCTAATGCAAGGTATAAAAGAAAGTCAAAAAAGCAAGGAAGTGCAAAACTATATAATTAGTGCAAAACTTAGCAAGCATTATTATAGCCCTTTAATCATTTACAATAAAAATGATAAAGAAAATAAGATTAATTTTGCCATTTCTAATAAAAGTGAAAAAGAATTTTTAGAAGATTTAGAAAGTAATTTAAAATCATCTTTTTTTGAACAATATGAATGGTATTTTTCTAAATTGGTAGAAAATCAAGATGAAATTTATATCCCTTATTTTGATGAAGAACAGCAAAAAGAAAGAAAATTTTATCCTGATTTTATATTTTGGTTAAAAAATAAACAAAGTGGAGATTTTTTTATATATTTTATAGATCCAAAAGGCTTAAAAATAGAAGATAATCCTAGATTTAAATTAAAAGGCTTTAAAGCAATATTTGAAAATAAAAATTTAACTTATGAAGATAAAAATATAAAAGTAAATTTATTTTTTTATAATAAAAATATCAATAACACTTCAGAAGAAATAAAAGATTTTGTCAAGTCAAATATAGAGGATATTTTCAGATGAAAACCTTTTTAGTTTGTGCTTTAGAGCCTTCAGCAAATTTGCATTTAAAAGAAGTTTTAAAAGCTTATAAAAATGAGTATAAAAAATTTGATTTAGTGGGAATTTATGATGAGAGTTTGTGTAAAGAATTTAGTCTAAATTCCAAGCCACTTTATAGTTCACATGAGTTTAGTGCTATGGGTTTTATAGAGGTTTTACCACTCATTTTAAAAGCCAAAAAAGCTATAAAGGAACTAGTAAATTTAAGTCTTGCTCAAAAAATTGATGCGATTTTATGTATAGATTCTCCTGCTTTTAACATACCTTTTGCAAAAGCTTTAAAAAAAGCAAATTCCAAAGCAAAAAGAATTTATTATATCTTGCCTCAAGTTTGGGCGTGGAAAAAAGGGCGCATACCTATCATAGAAAGTCATTTTGATGTGTTAGCTTCTATCTTGCCTTTTGATGGTGAGTTTTTTAGCAAAAGCACTTATGTAGGTCATCCGCTTTTAGATGAGATAAAAGAGTTTAAAAATCAAGAAGATATAAATTATATATTTTCAAAAAAAGATGATGAAAAAATCATCGCTTTTTTACCAGGATCAAGAAAAAGCGAAATAAAACGTTTAATGCCTATTTTTAGAGAATTAAGCACTAAATTTAAAGGTAAAAAAATCCTTTGTGTGCCTGAGTTTAATTTAAAAAGATTAGATCTTTATGGGGATATAAATGATTTTGAAATTCAAACTAATACTCCAAAGGTACTAAAAAATGCTGATTTTGCTTTTATTTGTAGTGGTACAGCCACGCTTGAAGCAGCTTTGGTTGGCACGCCTTTCGTGCTTGCTTATAAAGCTAAAGCTATTGATGTATTTATCGCAAGATGTTTTGTAAAACTCAAACACATAGGTCTTGCAAATATCTTTTTAGATTTTGCAGGAAAAAGCGAGCTTAATCCTGAATTTTTACAAGAGCAAGTGAATGTGGAAAATTTATATCAAGCTTATCTTAAATACGATTATAAGGCATTTTTTGATAAAGTAGATTTTTTAAAAGAATATTTGCAATTTGCAAGTGCAAAAAATTTAGCTAAAATACTTTATGAAATCAAATAAGGATAAATCATGCAAAAAGAACCTATGAGTAAATATGGCTATGAGAAATTAGAAAAAGAATTAGAACATTTAAAGAAAGTTGAACGCCCAAAAGTAGTAGAAGAAATAGACATAGCAAGAAGCCATGGTGATTTAAAAGAAAACGCAGAATATCACGCAGCTAGAGAAAAACAAGCTTTTATAGAAGGAAAGATAGCTGAACTTGGGGATTTGATCTCAAGAGCGCAAATCATCGATCCATCTTCTTATGAGCATGATAGTGTAAAATTTGGCTCAACTGTTGTTGTAGAGGATTTAGAGAGTGAAAAACAAAGCACTTATACTTTAGTAGGGGTAAATGAGGGAAATTTAGAAAAAGGTTATATTTCCATTAGCTCGCCTATTGCTAAAGCAATGCTTGGTAAAAAAGAAGGCGATGATTTTAAAGTGCGTTTGCCAAAAGGCGAGAGTGAATTTGAAATCATTTCTATAGAATACAAAGCTTTGGAATTTTAATGCAAAAAGAAAGATACTTTGATTTTATTATTAAATATTTTCCATATATATCTTTGATTTTTATTTTAGATGTAAGTATTTCATTATGGTGGAGTTATTTAACCTTTGAAAGGGAAATTTACGAATGGATATTATTTAAGGCTATAAAAAATGTATTTATAGTGTTTATACTAGAAATTTTTATCATTCATATATTTTTTCTTTCTTTTAAAGAAAGAGCTAGGTATATTGTATA
>NZ_JAKMSC010000040.1:0-622 GCF_025772425.1 Campylobacter sp. FU_497
CAAGGTAACCCCAATGAATGAACTTTTTTTAAAAAATACTCAAGCATTATTTGAAAAAGATCAGCCTTTAGCTCTAAAGCTAAGAGAGCTTAAAGAGTGTAAGCAATTTGAACTTTTTCAAGGAAGTAGTGATAATTTAGATATTAATATATTAGATAAAAAAAGAAAAGAATTTATTTATAAAGATCCTTTAAAAGAATTAGATGAAAGTTTAAAACTTTTCAATGGAGAGTATTTAAGATACCCTGTTTTATTTTTTTATGGTTTAGGTAATGGAATTTTATATAAAGCTTTGCTTTCTAATCCTATTAGAAATCATTTAATTATTTTTGAAGAAGAATTAGAGATTATTTATTTAGTTTTTCATTATTTAGATTTAAGTGAAGAAATAAGAAATGAAAAGGTAATTTTGTTTTATATGCCCAATTTTACTCTTTTGGCGGATTTTCTAGATCAAAAGGGTATAAACACTTTGCTTAAATTATATAATTTGCATATAAAAACTACTTTTTATATCAACAATTACAAAGAAATCATTTTAAACACTAACACCTTACTATTAAAGACAATTAAATATATAGTGGATATAAAAGGAAATTCCCCGTTAGACTCCTTCGAAGGC
>NZ_JAKMSC010000041.1:0-598 GCF_025772425.1 Campylobacter sp. FU_497
CCTAAAGACTTTTGAGTTCTTTCTGCTAGATTTCTAACTTCATCTGCAACAACAGCAAAGCCACGTCCATGTTCACCTGCACGTGCTGCTTCAATAGCTGCATTTAATGCAAGCAAGTTAATTTGATCAGCAATATCTCCTATTATAGAAGTAACATTTTTAATCTCTTCACTTTGAGCAATAACTTCACTAGTTTTATGCGATACATTTTGCATAGAAGAAGTAATCTCTTCTAATGCTGCTGCTGTTTCTTCTAAAGAAGAAGCTTGGCTTGATGAAGAATCAGTTAAGTTCTTAACAGCACTTTGTAATTTACCACTCTCATCTGCTAATAAAGAAGCAAATTCAGATGATTGTCTTAACATAGCTACTATTTCTTGACCTAATACATTAGTAGTTACTTCAACCCCACCTTTAGCATTTTTAACTTCTGTTGTAAAGTCTAATGCTTTATAGCTATCAAATACTCTATTAATTTCATTCATATTAGAACCAACCTTTTGTTCTAATACATTCAGCATTTCATTTAATACATTTTTTAATTCTATTAATTGAGGATTAGCAGGAATTGCTGTTATTCTAGCTGTTAGATTACCAC
>NZ_JAKMSC010000042.1:0-520 GCF_025772425.1 Campylobacter sp. FU_497
AACCAGCAAAAGTTAAACCTTCGATAGAAGTATTTACTACTTTAGCTCCTGTTCCTACTAAGTCATCAGTCCAAATAGAACCAACTTCCATTTTACCGAAAGTTACGCTTGTAGCATAAGCTTCGTTAGTGTATTCTAAGTAAGCTTGATTTACAGCAAATGTATCGCTTGTAGTAGTACCTTTTTTACCTTTGCCAAAACCAAAGTCAGTTGCATTGTATTGGAATTGAACGAAAGCTTTGAAGTTATCATCTAAAGCTGCTTTGAAGTTTAATTGTGCTTTAAATTTATGCTCGTTATTTTTTGAGCTGTTGTAACCTTTATCTGCAATGCTATCGCCTTGAGTTAATCTATCAGATTGGAATCTGTATCTCATCATTCCTGATACATCAACATCTTTTATAGCTTCTTCAAGTGAAACAGCGTTAGCTGCTGAAAAAGCACCTGCAGCTAAAGCTGCTACTAAACTAAGTTTAACTAGTTTCATGAGAATTCTCCTTATTAAAATTAAAACTATGGC
>NZ_JAKMSC010000005.1:0-83418 GCF_025772425.1 Campylobacter sp. FU_497
ATAGAATAAGAGATATAAGAGGATAAAAAAACTCCAAAAATTTTAGCAAGGCTTTTAAATTTTTGCATAAAACATATTTAACTATAAAGTTAAAACGCTTGTTTTGCCAAAACAATATACGGTTTTAACCAAATAGTTCCATAGCGTCTTTGTATGCACTAACTAATGAAGCTAAAGTAACAAAACCACCGATAATTAAAAAAATCATTTCGATTTTTTTTCTTTTATTCTCTTTTATCTTTTCCTTTTTATCTTCTTCTTGATTTTGTTCAATATGTAAAATATCAACAAGATTTTCTATCTGGATTTTAAGTTCTTGATGTTGCTCTAAAATATTGTAATATTGAAATATAATTTTCCATATTGCATGTTTTTGTTGGTAGTTATAGTGCACTGGATTACTAAAAAAATACTTTAGATTAAAAACATAAAAATCTTTTTTAATATCAATAACATCATGATAATTTTCTTTATCTATAATGCTTGAAGTTAAATTTAAATAATACTCCATTTTCTCACGATAAGCCAAAGAAAGCGCGAACATAGTCATTGTATCGTTAAATTTACTTTCACAATTATTAAATCTAGCCTGAAACAAAAAGCCTTTTTCTGAAAACACAACTTTAATATCTGGATTATCATAACAATTTGATTTATCTATTTTTAATGTAGAACTACCTCTTAATAGTTGCGATATTTTACCATCATTCATGTTTTCATCAATATATACAACTATATGATCTATCACACCTTTTTTAAATTGACAATACTCTTGACTTACCGAGACTCCATCTTTTATACATATAATACATATATCAAAAATTTTATATATTAATATTGTATCTTTGGCATACTTTTGATCTTCTATATTGGTATAAATTTCTAAATTTTGAGCCAAAAAGGTATGAAAAAAATCTTTTGTTCTTGTATCTTTTTTAAATTTATCCTTGCAAAAATTTTCGATAATTTTAACTTGATATGTATTTATCATGACATCTTCCTATTTTATAATATTATAAATTTAACTTATTGTTATAAATACGATTAAGATGAATTGTAAAAATTTAAATGCTTAAAAGAATTTTAAAATAGTGGTGCGGATGAAAGGACTTGAACCTTCACGCATTGCTGCACCAGATCCTAAGTCTGGCGTGTCTGCCAATTTCACCACATCCGCAAAAGTGGTACGCTCAAGAGGATTCGAACCTCTGACCTACGGCTTAGAAGGCCGTTGCTCTATCCAGCTGAGCTATGAGCGCATAAAAATAAAAGTAACAATGGGCTTATGGTGCGCCCGATAGGAATCGAACCCATAACCTACAGATCCGAAGTCTGTCGCTCTATCCAGTTGAGCTACGAGCGCTGATGGGGTGAGTGATGGGAATCGAACCCACGACCCTCAGGACCACAATCTGATGCTCTAACCGACTGAGCTACACTCACCATTTATAAAAATGGTCGGGGTGAAAGGATTCGAACCTTCGGCCCCTTGGTCCCAAACCAAGTGCGCTAACCAGACTGCGCTACACCCCGATGTACAAAAATAAAGCGTTATTTTACATAAAAAAATATTAAAAGTCAAGATAAAAAAATATTTAGCATAAAAAATGCTAAATATTTTAAGAATTGTCTGTTTGTTTTTTTTGTGAAATGATATTTAAAATTTCTACTATCAAAGAAAAAGCCATAGCTGTATAAATATATGCTTTATCTATATGGATATCAAAACTTTCACATACTAAAACAAAGCCTATCATTACTAAAAATGCCAAGGCTAAGATTTTAATGCTTGGATATTTTTCTACAAAATCTGCAATTGGTTTAGAGGCAAAAAGCATAACTAAAACTGCAATAATCACGGCAATAATCATAATCTCTATATCTTGAGCAATGCCCACAGCAGTAATAACACTATCAAGAGAAAATACTATGTCTATCACGGCTATTTCAGCTACTACAACCCAAAGCTTATTGCTAATTTTTATATTACTTTGACTTTCCTCTTGATGCATTATACTTTCTTTAATTTCCTTAATAGACTTAACTATTAAAAACAAACCTCCAAGCAAAAGCACCAAATCCCTACCTGAAATTTCATTGCCTAATATACTAAATAAAGGTGTGACAAGTTTCATTACCCAAAATAAAGACAATAATAATAAAATTCTAGTAATCATCGCAAAGGCAAGACCTAGAATTCTACCCTTATCTCTATGTTCTGGTGGTAATTTAGAAACTAAAATCGCTAGAAAAATGATATTATCAATCCCTAGTACAATCTCCAAAGCTGTAAGAGTAAGCAATACCACCCAAGCATCTACACTAAAAATCCATTCAAACATTTACTTTCCTTAAACAAAAAGCGTAATTATAATGATGAAAAATTAATCATTTTCAAAAATTTTTACAATGGTTTCAGGCAAAAGTGTATGTTCAAGCTGGTGGATTTTATCTTCAAACTCTTCAAAGCTTAGCTTAGCTTTTTCAAACGCCTTTTGTGCAATGATTTTACCACCATCAAGCTCTTCATTAACCCAATGCACACTAATGCCCGCTACTTTCATATCACTTTCATAGCTCTCTTTGATAGCATGAGCGCCTTTAAATAAAGGAAGTAAAGAAGGATGAAGATTAATAGCTTTTATATTTTGAGTGAAAATAGGACTTAAAATTCGCATAAATCCTGCTAAGATGGTCAAATCTGCTTGACTTTCTTTTATAATTTTTACTAATTCTGCATCAAATTCTTCTCTTGAAGTAAATTTTTCATGTTCTATGATTTTAGTATCAAGGTTATATTTTAAAGCTCTTTGTATGCCATAAGCTTCTTTTTTATTGCACACACACAAAACCACTTCAAAGGTATTTTTACCAAAAGTTTTTTTATGTAATTTTTCTAAAATATTTTCCAAATTACTTCCATTACCACTAAATAAAACTGCTAATTTTATAAGCATTTTAACCCCTTTATTAATTTTAAAGCATCAAAACTAATTTTATTTTTCTTATAATTTTTAGCTACTAAAGCATGAGCTAATACTGCATTTTTAGCAGCTTCTAAAGCATTAAATTTAACTCCAAGTAAAGCTGCTATCATGCCACTTAGCACATCCCCACTTCCACCTTTTGCCAAAGACTCATTGCCACAATTTACCACAAAAAGTTTTTCTTTTTGAACGATGATGGGATTGGCCCCTTTTAACACCAAAGCACATTGGAATTTAAAACTAAATTTTCTTGCATAAAAAAAGCGTTTGTTTTGAATTTCTTCTACACTTACATCCTCATTAAAACAAAGTTTTAAAAGCATAGAAAACTCTTTAGGATGAGGGGTTAAAACAACATCTTCTCTGTTAAGATATGAAAGCAAATTTTCACTTTGAAAGCAATTTGCATCTAAGACTAAAGGAATGTTTTTTAATCTTTCATCTTTTAAAATACTTAAATCATCAAGTCCCATACCTATAGCAGCTGCATTTATTTTGCCTTCAATATCATCTTTTAGCATAATCAAAGGCGAAAAGCTTTCTTTAGCCACTAAAGACACAAGCCCCGCTCCAAACTCTAAAGCACCAAGTCCAGCTAAAGTACCCGCGCTTTTATTGGCAAAAATATAAACATGGCCAAAATCACCTTTATTTGAGTTAGCCTTTTTTGTAATGAGTTTTAAATCTTTTTTTTCTAGTAAAAAGCTTGAAGTATTTTGCATATAAGGTTTTAAACCCAAATTCGCAATTTTAATTTTACCTACAAATTCTTTTGCGAAATCTTCTAATAAAATTTCTTTAATTATCCCCATGCAAAGAGTATAATCAGTCTTAAAACATAGTTCTTGTCCAAGCCCGCTAGGAATATCACAAGCTATTTTTAAAGCTTTGCTTTTAGCAATTTTTTTAAAAATTCTTTGTAAATTTTCATCTAAAGCTTTATTTAAACCACTTCCAAAAACACAATCAACTATAATGTCAAAATCTTTAAATTTAGGTTCTTTTTTTAAGAAATTAAAACCTATATTTTTTAAAATTTGCTCTTGCTTGGTAAACACTGTACTTTTTTTATATGGTACAGTATAAGCAAAAGCTTTTTTTAAGTGTCTAATGGCCACAAGTCCATCAGCTCCATTTCCACCAGTACCAAGCAAGAATAAAATTTTAGCATTTTTTATGTTTTTACTTTTTTTCTTAATCAAATTTGCAAGCTCTATACCTGCATTTTCCATCATTAAAAACTCATCCAAACCTTTTTCAATAAGCTCTTTTTCATAAGAAATATTATCTTTAAATACTGCTTTCATCACTCATCTCACATTTTATAAGCTTTTGGGTTTTAGCGCCTAGTTCTTTAAGTTTTATCACTCTTGAAGCAATATTTCCACTTCCATGAGTAAGTTTTGTTTGCATATTATCTACATTTGTGTTTAATCTTTTGATGTTTTCTTTGATTTTTTCAAAATCATCTAAAACACCTGCAAATTTATCATGAAATTTACCAAGCTCATCAAAAGCTTTTAAGATATTTTCATTACTTTGTATATTTTTCCATGAAATATTTATCGTATTTAGCGCCATAAAAAGAGTGTTTGGTGTAGTTAAATAAACCTTTTTTTTATAAGCGTATTGATAAATTTCAAGATCTACATTTAAAATCAAATCTAAGATATTTTGATAAGGTATAAAAAGCAAAACAAACTCATAAGTGTGTTTATCATACTGCATATAAGGCTTTTTGGCTAACTCATCAATTCTTGATTTTAGATTATAAGCTAGATCAAGACAGGTGTTTTGACTAATATCTTCAAAAGCAAAATCACTTGGTAGAGAAAATTTTGCATCTATGATTATACTTTTTTGTTTATCTAAAAATACTACCGCATCAGGAATATAGGTTTTACCCTCATCTTGAAATCTCTCTTGCAATTTATACTGCACGCCCTCTACCAAACCACTATTTTCTAAAACAGATTTTAGTTGCAATTCTGCAAAATTGCCACGAATTTTTTTATCACCCTTTAAAATTTTAGCTAGTTTATCTGCGTTTTCTGTTATATTTTGACTAAATTTAAACATATGATCGATTTGTGTTTTAATGCTAACTTCATTTTGGCTAAGTTTTTCACTGTATTCTTTAACACTTTTTTTCACAGGCAAGAAAATTTCTTCTAAGATTTTTTTTGTATCTTCATTGAGCATAAGTTTGTTTTGGCTTAAAATATTAGCATTTTGTTTTTGTAAATTTTGCTCTAATTCTTGTTTTAATTCTGCTAAACCTTGCTTGTATTTTTCTTCTAGTTTTATTAAAGTTTGAGTGTATTCTTCTTTTAAGTTCGCACGCTCTTTTAAATGTATATTTAAAAGTTCTTGCTGGGTTTGTTCTTTTTGAGCTAATTTTGCTTCTAAAGCTTCATTTTTAGATAAATATAATATTTTTTCATCTAAAAGTTTGGAATTTTTTTCCATAAGTGTAGTTTTTTCAAGCTCTAAATTGGCAAGTTGATTTTGTAAGGCTATATTGCTTTGGTTTAAAAACTCCAATTTTGCTTTTTCTTTTTGGATTTTAAACACATACCATATAAAAGCTAAAATTACAACAACTAAAAAGGCTATCAAGATATTTTCCATTTTTAAGCCTTTGTTTTTTCAATAAGAAAATAAATATTTTTTTCATTACCTTCTTTAAATTGTTTCATTTGTGGTAAAAACTCTTTTACTAAAGCTCTAAAATTTTTAAAACCAAAATTTTGAGGGATAAAATTTGCGTGTTTTCTATTCATATTAGTGCGAATTTGAGCATATTCAGCACGGCCTTTTTCTTCTATTAAGGCTTCTGTGATATTGATTAAATCTTTGATATATTCTTTAGTGCTTAATATTTTTTCTTTGGATTCATCTTGATCTAAATAAAAAAATTCACTAAAAGAATTCACATAAGATTTTACAGCTTGTTTTAAACCCATACCTATAACTTGCTTTTTGCCCTCTTTAAGTCTTTGAATTAAACTAGTATAATCACTATCACTTGAAACAATGACAAAAATATCAATATCTTTTTCATAAAAAAAACTCATAATCTCAGTGATTAAGTACATATCGCTTGAGTTTTTATTAGCTATAAAATTAAATTGTTGCATAGCGATAATAGAGTATTGTGCGATTTGTTCTTTCCAATTTTGTATATTTTTTTGTGTCCAATCTCCATAAATTCGTTTTATAACGATTTCTCCATAATCAGAAGCGATATCAAAAATAGATTTTGCATATTTTGAAGGAATATTTTCTGCATCAATAAAGATCGCCACACTTTTGTTATCCATTTTTTCTCCTATGTAGTTCTCATTCTAAAACTTAATGCTTTTAAAATATGAGTTTTTAAAATCAACTCACTTTGCTCTAAATCTGCAATGGTTCTTGCTACTTTTATGGTTTTATTTACCCCTCTTTGAGAAAGATTATATGAATTTATAGCCTTTTGTAAAATTTCATTCGCAGTAGAGTCTAAAATACAAAATTGCTTCAGCTGTTCATCATTTAATTTAGCATTAAATTCTTCTTGTTTTCTTTGCTTTTGAAATAAAAATCCTTTAAAAACCATTTCACTCATCTGTTTAGAGCTTAAACTTGTTTTATCTTCATGCGAAATCTCATCCATGGCCACATAAAGATCAATCCTATCTAAAATAGGAGATGAAATTTTATTTTTATATTTTTTAATTTCTATCTCTTGGCAACGACATGTAAGACTTTTAGAAAATAAATTTCCACAAGGACAAGGATTTTGCGCACAAGCAAATAAAAATTTAGTTTCATAAATTACTTTGGTATTAACTCTTGAAATAAGAATTTTAAAATCCTCTAGTGGCTCTCTTAAACTTTCTATGATTTGTTTTGAAAAATGAGGAAACTCATCAAAAAACAAAACCCCTCCATTTGCAAGTGCTATTTCTCCTATCTTGGCATTTTTGGTTCCTCCACCAAAAATACTAGCTCTAGTACTTGTATGATGAGGACTTCTAAAAACCCTACTAGCACTAAAATCATCATCTAAAGAGTTTAATGACTTATAGGCATTTTGGGCTAAAATTTCTTTCAAACTTTGTGGTGGCATGATGAAAGGAAGTCTTTTAGCACACATACTTTTACCACTACCTGGACTACCTTCAAATAAAATATTATGCATACCCAAAGCTGCTATTATGCAAGCAAATTTAGCATTTTCTTGACCCTTAACTTCTTTAAAATCATAAGGGTAAATAGAATTTTTTATATATTTTTGATTATTAATTTCTATGGCATTTTCAAACAAAGGATGAGCATTATTTATATGATAATTCTCATAATTTTTTTCTTTAAAAAAATCCATAGCTTGAGCTAAATTTTCCAAAGCATAGATTGTTAAGTTAGGTATCATCGAAGCTTTTTGTGCTATGGCTTTTGGTACCACTACTTTGGCATTTTGTACTTTTGCACTTAAAAAAAGTAAGATAGAAAATAAACTAGCAGTACTTTTTATACTTCCATCTAATCCAAGTTCTCCAAAAACAAAAAAGTCATCTAAATTTTCTTTTTGAAATAAAATCAAAATCGCAATAGCCAAATCAAAATGAGAGCCATTTTTAGGGATATCTGATGGACTAAGATTGATAGTGATTTTTTGAGCTGGGAAATTGAAATTTTGACTTAGTAAAGTTGCCTTAACTCTTTCTGTGCTTTCTTTGATAGTAGAATTTGCAAGGCCTACTATACTAAAACCTGGCAAACCTCTTGTGAAAGTTGATTCTACATCGATAATATCAAGCTCTGTAGAAAAACTTGCACATTTTAGTTTTTTCATTTGTTCTTTTTGGATTTTTTCTTAAAGTCTTTATCAAATTTTTGGCGTTTTAAAAAAGAAAGTTTTTCTATAAATAAATGTCCATCAAGATGATCAACTTCATGTTGAATAGCCACTGCTAAAAAATCATGCGCTTGTAAACTTTGTGGCTTGCCAAATCTATCTTGATAATCAAGTTGTATATTTTTATAGCGCATTACATCTTCATAAAAACCTGGTATGCTTAAACAACCCTCGTTGCAAGAAATTTTTTCATCATCTAAAGGTGTTATAATAGGATTAATAATTTCTAAAAGAGTTTGCTTATCTTCTTTTTGCTCACCTTCTTCATCACCAATATCTACAAGCAAAGCTCTAATTGGTACATCAACTTGAATAGCAGCTAAACCTACACCCTTATTAGCTATCATTGTTTCATACATATCATCTAAAAGTATATGTAAATCTTTATCAAAATTTTCTACTTTTTTTGACTCTAAAAATAATCTTGGATTAGGATAGGTAATTATTTTTCTTATCATTTTTCTTTTTCCACTATTATAAAGGGTTCTAAATTTTTTCCTGAATCTTTTAAAGCTTCAATGCATTTTTCTATTAATTCTTCACCCTTGCTATCTCGATTAACAGCACTTATAGCCACTTCAACATCTACTTCTATTTCTTTATCTGCTAGGAAAAAATTTGAATTTTCTAAAGATTCTAAAATTTTATTGCATATTTCTTGTGCTTTTTCTAAATTTGTATGAGAAATCATCATAGCAAAAATATTGTTTCCACAATGAGCTACTATATCACTTGAAGAGACATTTTTACTAAAAATTCTACACACGCCTTTTAAAAAAGCATTTTTTTCTTTTTGAGTATAAGTTTGCTCAAGAATTTCTTCTTTTACTCTAAAAAATATTAAGGAAGTATGATAGTTATATTTTGCATTGCTTTCAATGCTTTTTTCTAAATTTTCTAAAAAATATTTTTTATTATAAACTCCAAATTTAGAGTCAAAATCACTTTGCTCTTCTATATGTTTATAAGTTTGTCTAACCTCATCAAAATTTTCTTTAATCTCATCTGAATATTTATCTAAAATACTAGAAAATCTTGAAATATCTGCTTCAAGAGCGTGAATTACATTAGATACTGCTAAATTTCCTGTGCTAATTGCAAGTTCTGAATTACGTCTTCTTAGCATATCTTTAACTGTTTCAAGATGCCTATAAATCATAGCAATGTATTGCAATAATGCCGAAGTAGAACTAAAACTTTTTTTGATTTCTTGCTCTATATTTGCACGTTTAATACCATCATCATTTTGCTCAAATTCCATAATCTCACTAACTTTTTTCTTAAAAGCTACCGGACGTTCTTCAAGCATTTTTTGAAAATAAACTCCGTAATTAGTTGGTGTTGGAGGTATATTATCTTTCACAAGCTCAGTCAAAATAGACTTTGCAAATTTTTCAAATTCACCTCCACTAATTTTTTGAATTTTTGGAGCTTCTTTGGCTGGAGTTGGATCGCTACTTAAATTTAAATCAGCAAACAAATCATCATCTAACATTGCTATGTTTTTCCTTATTTAAAACTTTTTTCCAAAACCTTATCGATTAAGCCGTATTCTTTAGCCTCTAGCGCACTCATAAAAAAATCTCTATCGGTGTCTTTTTCTATTTTAGAAAGTTTTTGCTTAGTATTTTTAGCCAAAATATCATTTAAAATTGCTTTTAATCTTAGAATTTCTTTTGCTTGAATTTCTATATCAGTTGCTTGTCCTCTTGCCCCACCTAGTGGTTGATGGATCATAATTCTTGAATTTGGTAAAGCAAATCTTTTCCCTGGAGCACCACAACTTAGCAAAAATGCACCCATTGAAGCAGCTTGACCAATACAAATAGTACTTACATCAGCTTTAATATAATTCATCGTATCATAAATACTAAATCCACTGGTTACAACCCCACCTGGTGAGTTAATATAAAGATAAATATCTTTTTGAGGATCTTCAGCCTCTAAAAACAAAAGCTGAGCTACGATAGAAGCAGCAAGATCATCATTGATCTCGCCACTTAGCATGATAATTCTATCTTTTAAAAGTCTTGAATAAATATCATAACTTCTTTCGCCTCTACTTGTTTTTTCAACCACATAAGGTATGTATGAGCTCATTATTTTTCACTTTCTTTTTCAGTTTTCTTTTTATCGTTTTTTTTGAAAATATCAGCAAAAAGTTTTTCTTCAATTAAAGACATTTTAATGGCAGGTAATGCACCTTGTTTTTTGTAATTGTCTAAATGTTCTTGCGGGTTAAAGCCATATCTATAAGCTTCAAAATAAATCGCTTGGATTAATTCTTGATCGCTTACTGCAACATTTCTAAGTTTTGCTAGCTCATCTATAATGAAAGTTAATTTTACGCTTTTTTGTGCATCTTCTTTGAAACTTTCCCTTTTTTCTTTATATTTAGCCTCATCTTTAAATTCTTTTAATTCTTCTTCGCTTAAAGTTCTCAAAGAGCTTCTAAATTGCATATCTGTTTCTTGTTCTACTATATTTCTTGGTAAAACAAAGTCAAACTTAGCTACCAAAGCTTCTGCAAATTGATTTTTAAGCTCATCATTGATAAGTTTAAAGATTTTTTCATTTTTTAGTTGCTCTTTTAATTTTGCGTCTAATTTTTCAACACTTGGTTCTTTTTCTTCAGGCAACAAGCTTTTTAAAAGCTCTTCATTTAATTCAGGTAATTTAAGTTCTTGAATTTCATGAATTTTTACTTTAAATACCGCATCTTTTCCTGCTAAATGCGCTGCGCCATATTCTTTTGGAAAAGTTACATTAATATCTTTTTCCTCACCTGCTTTTAAACCAATCATACCTTCTTCAAATCCTGGTATGAATTGTTTTGAACCAATTTCTAAAACATAATTTTGAGCTTTTCCACCATCAAAAGCTTTACCATCAACAAAACCTTCAAAATCAAATTTAGCAAAATCGCCTTCTTTTAAAGCTCTTGCTTCTTTAATCGCTTCAGGAGTAGCAAATCTCTTTAATAATTCTTCTTTTTTTGCATCAATTTCTTTTTGAGTTACTTTTGGTGTATTATAAGTTGGAATTAGTTCTTCATATCCATCTAATTTTACTTCTGGTCTAAAAGATAATACCATTTGAGCCTCAATAGCACCATCTTTTCTATCAAATTTTTCAAAATATGGCTCACCTACTAAATCTTTAGCCTCTTTTTGAACTTCTTTTAAAGCACCATCTACAGCATTTCTTAAAAGATCTTGCTCCGCATCTCTTGTAAGCTCTTTTTCATATCTTTTAAGTATAGCAGCAACAGGAACTTTTCCTGCTCTAAAACCATCCATTTTCATAGTTTTAGACGCTTTTTTAGCTAATTTTTCAACTTCTGCTTTAATAGCTCCTTGAGCAATTTTCACAGTAGCATTTGCATTTGCAAAATCAATTAGTTTTGCTGTAACTTCCATAATGTTTTCCCTTTTTAAATAAAATTTTTTGATAATATACCAAAATTTTCCTTATCACTTTATATAAAAATAAAAATATGTTAAAATTTTAATTTTTGATGGAGAAAAAATGCAAGAAAAATTTGAACAATCAGTAAAAAATATGTTAGAAATTATCGGGGAAAATCCACAAAGAGAAGGACTTTTAAAAACTCCTACTAGAGTTTTTAAAGCTTTTGAATTTTTAAGTAGCGGTTATAAACAAGATCCAAAACAAATACTAAATGATGCCTTATTTGAAAGCTCAAACAATGAAATGGTTTTAGTAAGAGATATAGAATTTTATAGTCTTTGTGAACATCATCTTTTGCCTTTTTTTGGGCGCGTGCATGTTGCGTATATACCAGATAAAAAAGTCGTAGGACTTAGTAAAATTCCACGCCTTGTAGAAGTTTTTGCAAGACGCTTACAAATTCAAGAACAACTCACAGAGCAAATCGCAGAAGCACTAATGGAACATGTAGGTGCAAAAGGCGTTGGGGTGGTTATTGAAGCAAGGCATATGTGTGTTGAAATGCGTGGGGTACAAAAGGCAAATTCTACTACTAGCACTTCAGCATTAAGAGGTAGCTTTTTAAAAAGTGAAAAAACAAGAAAAGAATTTTTTACCTTAATTAACTCAGCAAAACAGGTTAGATTTTAATGGGTTTAGAAAAACTTCGTAGCAAAATTGCTTCACAAAATCTTGCTAGTGTTTTTGGACAAATTACTAAAATTTCAAGTACTAGTATAGAAATAAATGGCTTAAAAACTAGCATAGGTGATATTATTAAAATAGTTTCTAGTGAAGATGAGAGTAAAGAAGCTATGGCTATGGTGGTAGAAGTAGATGAGAATTTAAGTTATTTAAGTCCTTTTGGCTTTGTGGAAGGTTTTAAAATAGGCGATCGTGCTTTTATTAATGATGCGGGTATGCAAATAGGAGTTAGTGATGAACTTTTAGGAAGAGTGGTTGATCCTTTTATGCGACCAAAAGATGGTAAAGGACCTATTGAGGCAAGTAAATTTATGCCTATTATGCGTGCACCTATTGATGCAATGAAACGAGGTTTGATAGAGGAAGTCTTTCCAGTAGGAGTTAAAACAATAGATGCGCTTTTAACTTGTGGGGTAGGACAAAAGCTTGGGATTTTTGCAGGAAGTGGGGTTGGTAAATCAACCCTTATGGGCATGATAGTAAAAAATTCCAAAGCTCCCATTAAAGTCATAGCTTTAATCGGTGAGCGCGGTAGAGAAATTCCTGAATTTATACAAAAAAATCTTGGTGGCAAACTTGATGATACTGTCATCATCGTTGCAACAAGCGATGATAGCGCGCTGATGAGAAAATACGGAGCATTTTGCGCTATGAGTGTGGCTGAGTATTTTAAAGAACAAGGCAAAGATGTGTTATTTATCATGGATAGTGTAACGCGTTTTGCTATGGCTCAAAGAGAAATAGGCCTAGCTCTAGGTGAGCCTCCTACGACAAAAGGCTATCCGCCAAGCGTTTTAAGTCTTTTACCTCAGCTTATGGAGCGCGCAGGAAAAGAAGAAGGTAAAGGCACTATAACGGCTTTTTTTACCGTGTTAGTTGATGGAGATGATATGAGTGATCCAATAGCTGACCAAAGCAGATCAATACTTGATGGCCATATAGTACTTAGTCGCGAACTTACTGACTTTGGAATTTATCCGCCTATAAATATACAAAATTCAGCCTCAAGGGTTATGGGGGATATTATTAGTGATGAACACAAACTAGCTGCTAGAAAATTTAAGCGTTTAAATTCCTTACTTAAAGAAAATGAAGTTTTACTTAGAATTGGTGCTTATCAAAAAGGTACTGATAAAGAACTTGATCAAGCCATTACTAAAAAAGACTTTATGCAACAATTTTTAAGTCAAAATCCTGAAGAAAGTTTTGAATTTGAAGATACGATTAATATGCTAAAGATGATTGATATGCAATAATTGGAATGATTTTTGCTTTTTTTATAATAAAAAGTCATGAAAAAAGGATGGATCATGTCAAATGTAACGTTTTTAGATCATCAACAAAGTTTAGGTTTAAAATATACTGATATTTGTCAAAATATTTTTGAAAGAGAAATCTTTACACATATGTTTTTAGAGTGTGTAAGCTTTGTTTTACTAGAAGATAAAGCCAAGTTAAAATACTTAAAGATTATTAATTCAAAAGAAGAATTTATCGTTGAATTTAAAATTAATAATCAAAAAAAATCTTTTATTATCAATGATAAAAAAAGCTTGAATGTAGAATTTAGTGCAAAAAGAATGACTCAAGATGAGTACGAAAGAGAAGTAGCTAGAATTTATCAAATAGAAAGATATTTAAAAACACAAAGTAATCTTCAAAATTTTTCTAGCGAAATTAGTGCTACCATGAAAAATCTTTTTAAAGATATGGATGAGTTTAAAAACTATATCGATATGCTTGAAGCAAAAGAAAACACTCACAATCACTACTTATCAAAAATTTATAATATAGCTTAATATTAACCAAACTTTGCCGATAATATTACTAATCCAAACAAAAGGAGTATGTTATGGGCGAAGTTACTAACAATCAAGCAAGTTTAATGCTTAACATTGCAACTACTATGATGAAAAAAACCATAGAAGCCAATGAAAATGCAGTAATGCAAGTACTTGAAGGCGTAAATGCAAACCCTGCTCCAACTACTACTCCTAGCACTAGTTCAGGATTGCTTGACATTTACGCTTAATTTTTCTCTTCGATTCAAAAATTTTGGCATAGCTTTTGCTTTTTTAAAGCTAAGCAATATTTTTGAAGAGAAGAGTTATGTTTGTAAATTCTAATGTTAATCCGTACCAGAATTTTGCAAATTATCCTTTTGCAAAAACTGGACACGCAGAAGAAAAAAAAGAAAATACCAATATTAAAAGTGATTTACTTGATATAAAAGGTTATAATTTAGATTATAAAGTAACTTATGCAAGTGAATTTGGTTTTAGAATCAATGAGCAAGGTTTTTTTGAAAAAGATCTTAATAAAACAGCTGCTTTACCTCTTGATTATGATATTAATATAAAAAGTATAAGAGAAATTTCAAAACAACTTATAAAGCTTGATGAGAATTTAAACTATAACAAAATAGACTTACCAAGACTTTTAAACACTTATCACAATACATTAAAAACTATAAATCCACAGTTTCAAAACAATGACAATAATTTTTTAAGTAAAACACAAATTTCTGAGTTAAATCAAGGCTATAGCTATACTTATGAAGGAAAAATTTTAAAAGTTTATGAAAATGCCAAAAGCTTACAAAATGCAAAAGAAACAAATAAAAATCTAAATACCTTAATGCTTGATAATAAAATAGGAGATTTTGCATTCAATGCAAGCATTGAAAACACGGCTAGCAATCCTATTATAAAACCTTATTTAAACCGTCAAGGCGCAGTTTCTAAAAGTGGATTATTGCTTAATTATATATATCATGATTTAAAAGAACAAAATCATCAAAAGGCTAATTTCTTTTTATCTCCTATTGAGTTAGATATGTCTTCTAATGTAAATTTTCAAAAACTCATGAGAGGTCAAATGAGCATGCAAGATTATCTAAGTGAAAGCAATAAAGAAAAAATGAGTTTTGATTTATACTTACATATTAATGGGGTAGATAAAAACAATACTTCAGAAGATAAGCTTTCAGTTTTCTTTCAACAATACATTAACTATCAACATAGTATCAATATGCAAGAATTTGCCAATTCAAGTTCTATTTATAGTCTTTATAGTGAGCAAATTAGCAAAGATTTTGAAGCTTTAAAAAAAGAGTTCAATCAAAATGATTCTAATATAGACCTTGAAAAAATAAACACCCAAAAAGAACTTTTAGATACTCAATTTTTAGAAAATCGCAAAAGACAAGCAAGTATTAATAAAATTTTACACTCTTATTTAAATGCTATGGCTTAAACTTGTGCTAAAATAATAACAAAAATTTTTGCACAAGTTAAAAACTTACTTGATTTAATATTAAATTTAATATTTTAGTGTATATTAACAAAAAAGATAAAAATTATCCTAATTAAAGGAGTATAATTTGAAAGTATATTTAGATAACAATGCAACAACACAGCTCGCACCAGAAGCTTATGAGCTTATGAAACCTTTTTTAAAAGAACATTATGGCAATCCAAACAGTCTTCATCAATGGGGTAGTGCAACTCATCCTGCTTTAAAAGAAGCTATGGATAAACTTTATGCAGGACTTGGAGCAAGCGATTTAGATGATATCATTATCACTTCCTGTGCTACAGAAAGTATTAATTGGGTATTAAAAGGTGTGTATTTTGATAGAATTTTAAATAGCGATAGAAATGAAGTAATTATTTCTAGTGTAGAACATCCTGCAGTAGCAGCTAGTGCTATGTTTTTAAAATCTTTAGGAGTAAAAGTCATAGAACTTGGCGTTGATCATGAAGGTGTTTCTAGTGTAAAAGATTTAAAAGAAGCTATTTCAGATAAAACTGCGCTAGTAAGCATTATGTGGGCAAATAATGAAACTGGTATGATTTTTCCTATAGAAGAAATGGCTCAAATTGCTCATGAATATGGAGCATTATTTCATACTGATGCAACTCAAGCTGTTGGGAAAATCAAGGTTAATTTTGCAAAAGCTGGAGTTGATTTTGCTTCATTTTCTGCACATAAATTTCATGGTCCAAAAGGTGTAGGTGGACTTTATATTAAAAAGGATATAGAATTAACTCCGCTTTTACATGGTGGTGAGCATATGGGTGGTAGAAGAAGTGGAACTTTAAATGTACCATATATTATAGCAATGGCAGAAGCTTTAAGAATTGCAAATACTATGCTTGATTTTGAAAACTCACACATTAGAAGATTAAGAGATAAATTAGAAGATTTAATTTTAGCTATGCCTGATACAAGTGTAGTTGGAGATAGATCAAGAAGGGTTCCTAATACCATCTTAGCAAGTATTAAAGGTGTAGAAGGCGAAGCTATGCTTTGGGATTTAAACAAAAATGGTATAGCAGCAAGCACTGGTTCAGCCTGTGCTAGCGAAGCACTTGAGAGCAATCCTATCATGGAAGCAATTGGTGCTGAAAATGATTTAGCTCATACTGCTCTAAGACTTTCTTTATCAAGATTTAACACAGAAGATGAAATTGATTATGCAGCAGAGCAAATAAAAAAAGCAACGCAAAGACTTAGAGCAATCTCAAGTACTTATGCATATAAGCCTGAAAATATTTAAAGGATAAAAAATGGCAAAGAATAATTTAATTGGCGGATCAATTTGGGATGAGTATTCTCAAAAAGTACAAGATAGAATGAATAACCCTCAACATATGGGCGAATTTACACAAGAAGATGCACAAAAAGCAAATGCAAAACTTATTGTTGCAGATTTTGGAGCTGAAAGCTGTGGCGATGCGGTTAGGCTTTATTGGTTGGTAGATGAAAAAACTGATAAAATCATTGATGCTAAATTTAAAAGTTTTGGCTGTGGTACAGCAATAGCAAGTAGTGATACTATGGTTGATCTTTGTATAGGTAAAACCGTAGATGAGGCTGTAAAAATTACAAATTTAGATGTTGAATTTGCTATGAGAGATAACCCTGAAACTCCTGCAGTTCCACCGCAAAAAATGCACTGTTCGGTTATGGCTTATGATGTTATCAAACAAGCTGCAGCGCATTATAAAGGTGTTAATCCTGAAGACTTTGAAGATCAAATTATAGTTTGTGAGTGTGCTAGGGTAAGTCTTGGAACCATCAAAGAAGTAATCAAACTAAATGATTTACATACAGTAGAAGAAATCACGCAATTTACTAAAGCAGGTGCTTTTTGTAAATCTTGTGTTAAGCCTGGAGGACATGAGAAAAAAGATTATTATCTTGTAGATATTTTAGCTGAAACTAGGGCTGAAATGGAAAGAGAAAAGCTAAAAGATCAAAGCAAAACAGATATTGCTTTTGATGATATGACCATGGTTAAACAACTAAAAGCAGTAGAGGCTGTTTTAGATAGCGATGTGCGTCCTATGTTACACGGTGATGGTGGAGATTTGGAAGTAATCGATATCCAAAAAAGTGAAAATAAAAATATAGATATATACATACGTTATCTTGGAGCATGTAGTGGCTGTTCAAGTGGGAGTGGTGCAACCTTATATGCTATAGAAAATATCTTACAAGAAGAACTTAGTCCAAACATACGCGTTATACCTGTTTAAGCAGTTTTTCTGCTTAAACTTTAAATTTCAAGCCTTTTTATGTTAAAATAACACGTTAATAAAAATTTAAAAAGGCTATTTATGCAAAGACTTCAAACCTTTGTTAAAAGTGAAACTTTTCCTGGTGTTTTGCTAATATTTTTTACCGTACTTGCACTCATTTTACAAAATAGTTCTTTAACGGATCAATATACCAACTTTTTAAATATTCCTTTTGGTTTTCAAGCAGGAAGTTTAGAAATTTTTAAACCTTTGCTTTTGTGGATCAATGATGGACTTATTGCGATTTTTTTCTTTGCCATAGGACTTGAGTTAAAATATGAAGTTACAAGAGGACAACTCAATAGTATAAAAGCTATGTCTTTACCTGTATTTGCTGCACTTGGCGGTATGATAGTACCGGCCTTAATTTTTGCGTTTTTTAACTATAAAGATCCTTTCGCTTTGCAAGGTTGGGCTATACCAACAGCTACTGATGTGGCTTTTGCGGTTGGTATTTTAATGCTTTTAGGTAAAAGAGTACCTACTTCTTTAAAATTATTCTTACTTTCTTTAGCTATTTTTGATGACTTGGGTGCGATTATTGTGATTGCTTTATTTTATACAAGCGAACTTTCAGTTTTTGCTATGATTGCTGCCTTAGTGTGTATTTTAGCGCTTTATTTGCTAAATCATTTCCATGTTACCAAAAAATCTTTTTATATCATCATAGCTATAGTATTTTGGATAAGCATGTTAAAAAGCGGGGTGCATGCGACTTTGGCGGGTGTGATTACTGCTTTATTTATACCACTTCAAACAAAAAGTGGTGAGTCTTTTTTAAAAGAAATAGAACATGACTTAGCACCTTGGGTGAGTTATTTCATCTTGCCTATTTTTGCTTTTGCAAATGCAGGCGTTGATTTAAAAGATATGGATCCAAGCTTTATGTTTTCTTCGGTTAGCTTAGGTATTATTTTAGGATTATTTTTAGGAAAACAAATAGGTGTCTTTTTATTTTCATATATTAGTATAAAACTAGGCTTAGCAAAACTTCCACAAAATGTTAATTTCAAACAACTTTACGGGGTTTGTATACTCACAGGTATAGGTTTTACTATGAGCTTTTTTATAGACGGCCTAGCTTATCAAAATAGTGACATTTTTGCGTATTCAGACAAGCTTGCTATTTTAGTAGCTTCATTATTAAGCGCTATAGTTGGATATGCTTACTTAAAACTTATTTATAGTTTTAAAAAATGAAATTGAAAAGTTTCCAAAACTTTTTATCACTTGAAATTTTAGGAGGATTGTTGCTTTTATTAGCAACAATCTTTGCCCTACTACTTAAAAATAGTCCTTATGGACAACACTATATGGATTTTTTAAGTGTAGAAATGGGTGTAAAAGTGGGTGCTTGGGAACTTTTCAAGCCTTCTTTATTGTGGATTAATGATGGTCTTATTGCAATCTTTTTCTTTGCCATAGGACTTGAATTAAAAAAAGAATTTGTTCAAGGAGAGTTTAAAACTCTTAGTAATATTACCCTACCCTTAATGGCTGCTATAGGCGGTATAGTTGTCCCTGCTTTAATATTTTGTGCTATCAATTTTAACGATGCTTATGTTTTAAAAGGTTGGGCTATACCTACTGCAACTGATACTGCATTTGCTCTAGTTATACTTGCAATGCTAAAACAACGCATACCAAGTTCTTTAAAAATATTCTTAGTATCTTTAGCAATTTTTGATGATGTAGGAGCTATTTTAATCATTGCTATTTTTTATACAGGAGAGCTTTCAACTTTAGCCTTTTTTGTTGCCTTTTGCTGCATTGTAGGTTTATTTTTACTTAATCGTTTAGGTAATGAAAGGAAATCATTTTATTATATACTTGGAGCATTGCTTTGGCTTAGTGTATTAAAAAGTGGAGTGCATGCAACTTTAGCAGGTATCATCACAGCTTTATTTATACCTGTATTTACAAAAAACAATCATGCTTTATTAGAGGAAATCGAGCATGGTTTAAAATTTTGGATAGCTTTTATAATACTACCACTTTTTGCTTTTGCCAATGCAGGGGTTGATCTTTCAAAAATTGAAGCACATATGCTATTTAGTGGTGTAAGTGTAGGGATTTTCTTGGGCTTATTTGTTGGAAAACAACTAGGTGTATTTGGCTTTGCTTATATGGCAATTAAACTTAAACTTGCAAAACTGCCAAAAGATGCTAATTTTAAACAACTCTATGGAGTTTGTATACTCACAGGCATAGGCTTCACCATGAGCTTTTTTATAGACGCCCTTGCCTATGAAGTAAGTGATATATTTAATTTTGTAGATAATTTTGCTATTTTACTAGCTTCCTTAGCTTCAGGTGTATTTGGCTATTTTTATCTGCGTTTTGTAAAATAATTAAGTTTATTTTAAATTAAATAAGGTATAATTTCATTTCTTAATTTAACTTTTGGCCCATTCGTCTAGCGGTTAGGACATCGCCCTTTCACGGCGGTAACACGAGTTCGAGTCTCGTATGGGTCACCACTCTTTTAACTCCTAAATAAAAATAATATAAACAATAGTTTCAATATTTAAGCTTAATATAAATTTAATATATCAAATAAATATTCTAAAATAAAATATAAATAAATATTGCTTACTAGCAAAGCTCGCAGGGATTTTATAAAAACATTATAAATAACAAAACTTGCATTTTAAAATCTAAAAAATAAAATTAACTTTCTTTATTTTCTCCATCCTTAAAAGAAAATATGGGCAAACTTAAACCATAATATATAGCCAAAAGTCTTGCTATGGTTCCTACAATCAATGAAGCAAGAATTACCCATAACTCATCTACGCCTAAAATATACAATATATAATACAAAGCCCCTGTTAATATAGCAACACCCGCATAAATTTCTTTTTGAAATACAAGTGGTATCCTAGCGCATAGTATATCTCTTAATATCCCACCAAATACACCAGTAATCACAGCTGAACTCACAGCCACTATAAAACCATATCCCATTTCTATTGCAATTTGTGCACCTAAAACACTAAAAACAACCAAACCTATAGCATCTAAAATCAAAAAAAGTTTTTCAAGTTTTATAACATATTTAGCAATTTTTGTTGTAATCATAGCTGCAACACAAATTAAAATCACATACTCAGGAGTTTTAATCCAAGTTAGCGGATGATGATCAAGTAAAATATCTCTAATCGAACCTCCGCCAATAGCTGTTACCAAAGCTATAAATATCACTCCAAAAAGATCCATTTTATGTCTTCCTGCAGCAATAGCTCCTGTCATCGCATCAACAGTAATTCCGATAATATAAAGTATAGTTAAAAGCATAATGAGTTTTAAAAAACCCTTGTAAAACAAGGGTTAATTTTTACTTACGATATCAATGATATTTTGAGCTACTTTTTTAGCAATAGGCTCAACAAATTCAGCAGGAGAAGTAAATCCTACGCAAGAGCAATTAATCTCACCTAAAACATATTTATCTTTACCATTTTCATCTGTATCTAAGATAAAATCAGCAGTCCAAATCAAAGGAATATCATAATTTCCAAGTTTTGAACGAATTTCAGGTAAGGTTGCTAAAAACCAATCTACTAATTCTTGCCAATCTTTTGGCTCATCATATCTGTATTTTGCACCTGAAAAAAGTGTAGCAGAGAATGCATCAGCACCTTCTGCAGGCTTTTTATGTACTACATAAATTGGAGTATGATAAAGCATTAAAATTCTAATTTCACCTTCTTTAATGCGCGGTAAGAAAGTCATATCTACAAGCATACCATTATCACCTATAATGTATTGCTCACAAAAGTCCATAAACTCACCAAGCTCTCTTTCTTCTGTGTGATTATCTTTTGCTTCTGTGCATTTGATTTTTGCATTTAATGGCACGCTCACAGCCCCTGCTGGTAGCTCATCTATCAATCTTACACGCCAAATTCCCTCACCTGTTGAACCACGATTTTGTTTTAAAACCCTCTCACCCTTTGCTAAAGTTTTTGGGAAACTTTCTTTAAAAGTTTTGATATCATAATACGCATAAGTATCTTCAGGTACTAAAGCTGTTTTATTAAGCTTAGTAAGTGCATCTTTAGCGCCATATCCTATCATCGCATCAGGATGAGGCATACCTATAACACCATTTGCGCAAAGTTTTCTAAGCATATCAAAATACTCATTTTCTTCTTTTAAATTTCCTGGGTTGATTCTAGAAACATAAGCATCAGCATTGTTTTTTACATATTCATAAATTTCATCTTTTTTTTCTACTTCAAAAAAGATAACCTCAGCATTCCAACCTTGTTCTTTTAAGGCATTTACCATAGGCATAGTATCTTTTCTATGGCCATCTTCACCTTTATCGCTACCACCTCTAACTTCAAAAAACACAATATTTTTTTTCATATTTCTCCCTTTTTAAAGATATTTTATCATCATATCTAAATAAGTATTAAATTTTTATTTATTTTTTCCATAAACTCGTTGTAAATTTTGCAAATTTGAGCTTGCATTTAAAAGCAAAGCATCAGCCATGCAAATTGCTACCATAGCATTTACCACAACACTACCTCTTATACCCACACAAGGATCATGCCTGCCTTTTAACTCGTGTATAATATTTTCTCCTTGAGTATTTTGTGTTTGTTGGGGTAAAAATATAGAAGGAGTTGGCTTAAAATATGTTTTTATATCGATAAAATTCCCATTAGAAATTCCACCCAATATACCTCCGCTATGATTACTTAAAAATACTTCATCTTTTAACTCATCATTATTTTCGCTTCCATACATATAACTACTTTGAATGCCACTTCCTATTTCTATAGCTTTAACCGCATTTACCCCCATAATCGCATGAGCAAGCTTAGAATCAAGCTTATCATACAAAGGCTCACCTAAGCCTTTAATAGGGTTTTTTACTCTAGTAAACACTCTAGCACCTATACTATTTTTAGCCTTTTTGGCTTTTAAAATTTCATCTTTAAAACTTTGCTCTAAATTTTTATCTAAAGCATAAACTTCACTATTTTTAGCATAATCAAAATCAAACTCATCATTACTAAGTTTGCTATCAATGCTTCCTACTCCAAAAACTCCGCTCATTATCTCTATGTCAAATTCTTTTAAAAGCATTTGCGCCACAGCTCCTGCTGCTACTCTTGCTACGCTTTCTCTAGCACTAGCTCTTCCACCGCCTCTATAATCTCTAATGCCATATTTATGATAATAAGTAAAATCAGCATGTGCGGGACGAAACACATCTTTTTCATAATCTTTTGAGCGTGTATTTTCATTATACACCAAAACACTTATAGGAGTTCCTGTCGTATAACCCTCAAAAACCCCACTTAAAACTTGAGCCTTATCTTCTTCTTTTCTAGGAGTGCTAAATTTATTTTGACCTGGCTTTCTTTTATCTAGCATTTCTTGCAAAAAATCAAAATCAAATTTCACCCCTGCTGGCATACCATCTATCACACAACCTATAGCTTGACCATGGGATTCGCCAAAGCTTGTAAATTTAAATCTTACTCCAAAGCTATTCATAGTTTTCCTAATTTCTCAAGTGCGATTTTAGCACATTGTTGTTGGGCTTCTTTTTTACTACCTGCTGTAGATCTTGCTACTTCTATGCCTTGAATTTTCACTGCGATTTCAAATTGCTTTTTATGATCAGGCCCAAAAGCTTTCACCACTACATACTCAGGTGTACCTGCCATATTTGCTTGTGTAATTTCTTGAAGTCTTGTTTTATAGTCTTTAAATAAACTTTGTGTATCAATATGCGGATAAACTTCATTAAGCAAATTTAATGCTATATTTTTAGTTTTTTCAAAACCTATTTCTAAATACAAAGCTCCCATTAGTGCCTCAAAAGCATCAGAAAGTATGGAAGGTTTATTGCGTCCATCGTTATTTTCTTCTGCGATAGACATAAAAATACATGCTCCAAGATCAAGTTTTTGTGCTAAAGTTGCAAAAGATTTTTCATTTACCAAAGCTGCTCTAAGTTTAGAAAGATTTCCTTCTGAGTCTTTTTGAAATTTAAAAAACAAAAACTCTCCCACTACTAAATCCATCACAGCATCGCCTAAAAACTCTAATCTTTCGTTATTATAAGGCTTTTTATAGCTTTTATGCGTCAAAGCTTCGATGAGTAATTGCTCATTTTTAAAATGATAATTTAATCTTTCTTGGAGTTTTTTAAGCATTTATTGACCTTTCTTCTTGGAGCTTTAAGGCTGCATTTCTTGCTAGCTCATCACAACGCTCATTTAATTCATGGCCATTGTGTGCTTTGATCCAAAAAGCAGTTATTTTATGATCTTTAGCTACATTTAAATACTCTTTCCAAAGATCAATATTTTTTTTACCCTTAAAATCTTTTTTTACCCAACCTTCAAGCCATTCATTAATACTTTGTACCATTAAATTTGAATCTGTGTATAACTTTACCTCACATGGTTCTTTTAAAGCTTTCAAAGCCTCTATAATAGCCATTAACTCCATACGGTTATTTGTTGTATTCTCACACGCCCCACTTTGTTCTTTTTGATGATTTTTATAAGTTAAAACATAAGCCCACCCTCCAAAACCAGGGTTGTTTAAACAAGAACCATCGGTATAAATTTCAATATTTTTCAAGCTTTTACCTCATAATAAATTTCACATTTTCCAAATTCATAACAAAATGGACAATGATAAAAAAACAAAGGGCTTTGATTTTTACAATTATTACACACATAAGTAAAGCTAAGATTTGCACTTAGCTTATTATCGTTTAAAATTTTTAAAATTTTTAGTTTATGATTTTTGATAGGAATAGCTTTTGTGCTTAAATTTTTTGCATAAAAAAACTCATGGTATTTTTCATCTTCAAGATTAAGCGGACTTTTACATTCATTAAGCAAATCAATAACATTTTCAAATTGAGGCATTTGAGTAAGTTTATCTTTATAGTGTAAAAAACAAAGTCTTAAAATATACTCATTATCTTTGCTTAAAGTTAAAATTTCTTTCAGTTTTTGCTCTTGCTCTTTAGAACTTGCTTGAATTTTCAAAGCTTTTATCAAAGTTTTTTCTGCATATATATTTTCTCCTAGCTCAAACAAACACTCTAAAACATCCAAAACCTTATCATAATCTTTGAGTTTTAAATAAACAATTTTTAAAAGTTTTAAGCTTTCTTTATTACGTGCTTTGATTTTTAAAGCATTCAATAAAGCCTCTACGCTACGCTCTAAAAATCCTGCTTTTAAATAAACTTGTGCTAGTGAAAAAAAGATAAATTCTTTTTGGCTTGCTTCATTTGCTTTTTGCAAAGCTATGAGATAAATCCCCACAGCTTTTTCAAATTCACCACTTTTGGTAAAAATTTGAGCTAAGAAATTTAAATTTTCTATACTTAAATTAGCATTTTTTAAAATTTGTTGGTGTGTGGAATTAATTTCAAATTTTTTTACAAAACGATCAAGTTTGCTTTTTTGATCTTTACTTGCAAAAATACGCCATATATAATGTGAGCTAGCTATGATAAAAACCAAAGCAGTTAAAACAATAAGACCAAATAAAGGATCGCGGTATTCTACAAAGAAAAAATCCATAACCTTACAACTTAATTTTCAAATTTATAACAATTATAGCTAAATGCTTATATAATTTTCTTTAAGGTTTAAAGATGATAGAACAAGCAAGTATAGAACAACTTTTACAAAAAACAGATATTGTTGATATCATAGCTCATTATGTTGAAGTAAAAAAACAAGGCTCAAGCTATGTTTGTGTTTGTCCTTTTCATGATGATAAAAATCCTAGTATGCATATTAATTCTATTAAAGGATTTTATCATTGTTTTGCATGCAAGGCTGGGGGTAATGTTTTTAAATTTGTAATGGATTATGAGAAATTAAACTTTGTTGAAGCAGTGGAAAAAGTTGCTTCATGGAGTAATTTTTCACTTACTTATACCTCGCAAAAACAAGATAATAAAAAATCCATCATTCATATCTTGCCTACTCTTAATGCTTTTTATAAGCAAAACCTAGCTAAAAACAAAGAAGCTTTAGCTTATCTTTATAAAAGAGGCTTAAATGATGAGGATATTAGAACCTTTGAGCTAGGCTTTGCGCCAAGTTCTAATGAAACACTAAGACTTTTACAAAACGAGCAAATCACTCAAAAAGAAGCTTTAGAGGTAGGTGCGATAAAACAAAATGAAAATGGCGCTTATGCAAGTTTTATCAACCGCATTACTTTTAGCATTTATGATCATAAAAATTTACTCATAGGCTTTGGTGGTAGAACTTTAGATGAAAACAATATGGCAAAATACGTTAATTCCCCCCAAAGCAAACTTTTTGATAAATCACGCGTTTTTTACGCACTCAATTTAGCAAAAGATACCATTTATAAACAAAAAGAAATGATAATTTGTGAGGGCTATATGGATGCTATAGCCTTTCATAAAGCAGGATTTAAAAATGCTGTGGCAGTTTTAGGAACAGCTTTGGGTGAAAATCACATACCTTTGATAAAAAGATTAGAAGCAAGGGTGATTTTGTGTTTTGATAATGATAATGCAGGGCTTAATGCTGCTGTGCGTTCGGCACATTTGCTTAGTTTAGCAAAAATTGATGGAAAAGTAGTCTTAATAGAAGGTGGAAAAGATCCGGCTGAACTCGTAGCAAGCCATCAAGAAAAATTACTTTTTAATATTTTAGAAAAAGGCGTAGAGCTTGGAGAATTTTATATAAGAAGTTTGATTGCAAGTTGTGATTTAAACTCAGCACTTAGTAAGCAAAAAGCCTTAGAAGAGGTACAAAAATACACTTTTAATCTTGAGCCTTTAGTAGCAAATTCCTACACTATCTTAGTAGCAAATCTTTTGGGTGTAAATATTAATGATATTAAACTTTCTAAAAATACAAGAAAAAACATAAACTTTACTAATTCCATCAAACAAAGTAAAATCAATAATATAAGCGAGTTAGAGCTTTTGAAATTTTTATATGAAAATAATGAAATCATAGGGCTTTTTAAACTTTTAAGCGCAAAAGAATATTTTTTACACCAAGATATTACTAAAGCTATTTTAGAGCAAAAAAACTTTGAAGATCCTAGTATAAGAGAGCTTTATGAATTTGAAAATATCAAAAACTTAAGCAATTTAGAAGAATTTTTATATGCTATTTGCAAGATCAACCTTGCATATTTTAATAAATTAAAAAGTTTAAATTTAAAACAAGCCTTTAAAAAACAAATTTATAATTTGCTCAATCAAAATTTAGAAAAAATCAAAAAAAGCTATCAAAATGATGAAGTTTTTTTTAATCACTTGATAGAAGTTTTAAAAAGCGTGCATTTTTTAGATGATGAGGAAAGCTTGGAATTATTTTTAAATAGACTACAAAAAAATATCAAAGATAAAAAAGCAATTCATTATAACTTTGAAGAAGAAGTTTTTTAAATAAAAACTTGCACAAAAATTAAAAAATATTCATTACAATATGCCAAAAATTTCGAAAGGAAAAAATGAAAGCATTAGCACTTTTTAGTGGTGGTCTTGATTCTATGCTTGCTATAAAACTCATAAGCTCTCAAGGTATAGAAGTAAAAGCTTTAAATATCAATATAGGCTTTGGTGGCACAAGTGATAAAAGCGAACTCATGGCAAAACGCGCTGCTATGGCAGGGGCTAGTTTTGAAATGATAGATGTAAGAAATGCATATTTGCAAGAAGTTTTATTTAACCCTCAATATGGATATGGAAAGCATTTTAATCCTTGTATAGATTGTCATGCTTTTATGTTTAAAACTGCTCTTTCTATGTTAAAAGATGAAAACGCAAGCTTTATCATCACAGGAGAAGTAGTTGGTCAACGCCCAATGAGCCAAAGAAATGATGCTATGGCTAAAGTAAAAAAACTAGCCCTTGATGAAGAAGATTTAATCTTGCGTCCAATGTGCGCTAAAAATTTACCTTTAACCAAACCTGAGCGTGAGGGTTGGGTTGATAGAGAAAAGTTAGAAAACATAAGTGGAAGAAGCAGAAAAAGACAACTTGAACTAGCCGCCAAATTTGGTTTTGAAGATTTTGAAAGTCCAGGTGGTGGATGTTTGCTCACACTTGAGAGTTTTTCAAATAAAATCAAAGATTTCATTAAATTTGATAAAAATATGCAAGTTAATGACGCACAACTTTTAAAATACGGACGCCACTTAAGACTTCCAAATGGCTCTAAAATGATAGTGGGTAGAAATGAGCTAGAAAATCAATTTTTAAAAGAATTAAAAACTCAAAAGTATGAAGAATTAAAACTTTTTGATTTAATAGGTGCTTATTCTTTAGTAGATGAAAACATCAATCCACAAGATCTTGAACTTGCTCTAAGCATAGCACTAACTTATGCTAAAACTCAAAATAATACAAAATACAAAATAGGCTTTAAAGATAAAATTTTCCAAAGTATGGCTTTTGAAGATAAAAATAAAATTCAAGAATATTTTATAAATTAAACTACCCTTTAAAGGGTAGTTTTTTAGAATTTCTTTCTTCTAACCTCTGCTACAATATCAGCTGACATAGAATCAACTTCATTTGCTACAGAATTAGTCGCATGAGCAATTTGCGAGTTTTCTTTAGTTAAACCATCTATTACTGAAACAGATTGATTAATTTGTGAAATTCCTAAAGCTTGCTCTTTAATACTCTCACCCATTTCATTAATAGATTGAACTAAGATATTAGTATTAGCTTCAATCTCGCCTAAAGACTTTTGAGTTCTTTCAGCTAGATTTCTAACTTCATCAGCAACAACAGCAAAGCCACGTCCGTGTTCTCCTGCACGTGCAGCTTCAATAGCTGCATTTAATGCAAGTAAGTTAATTTGATCTGCAATATCTCTAATAACATCAGTTACATCTTTAATATCACTACTTTGTTTAATAACCTCTTCAGTTCTTGCTGCTACTGCATTCATAGAAGCACTCATTTCTTCAACAGCAGCTGCGCTTTCTTGTAAAGAATCAGCTTGTTTTTGTGCGCCATCATTAAGCTTTAAAACACTCTCTTTTAAAGCATCAGCTTTAGTTTGAAGCATTTCCCCTTGTTTTAATGAAGCTTGAAGCATTTTTCTTATTTCTTCTCCGACTGCATTAAGCGATTTTTCTATCTCACCATCAGCATACTCAAGCTTATCTGAAAAATCAAGATTTTTAAAACTTTTAAAAACTCTTTCTATTTCATTTAAATCTTTACCAATTTTCATTTGCATATCATCAAGCATTTTGTTTAACACTTCTTTCAATTCCACAAGTTTTGGATTAACAGGATTTGCTTTTATTCTTTGAGTAAAATGTCCTTTTTCTATATCACAAGATACTTCTAAGATATTTTGCACAGTTATGTCATCTTTTTCTAAACAAGTATGTATATATTGAACATTATCATTAATCATTAATGCCATTTTTCCAAGTTCATCATTATATCTAGGAATTAAAACCTCAACGGTTGAAGCCTCATGATTTAAGTATCTAAAAAATTTCATTAAATGATCTTGAAGTCTTTGTACTCTTATAGAAACTATTCTTTTTACCAAAGTACCAATCACAACTACTATAACAATTATCGCTATAATAGAATTAATCAAAATAATATTTCTTAAATCCACAATAGAAGCATATACAGATTCATTTGGGACAATAGCCAACATAGCCCAGTGAATTCCTGTATTTGGCCATATTTCAAACACCCTTATAGCCCCATGATATTCGCTACCATCATCTGCTACATAATTAATCGGACCAGCATAAGCTGTTTTTTGCAAATCCACTATAAAAGCTGCGTTTTTATTCACATCAGATATTTTTTTTGTAACAAATTCAGCATTTGGGTGCGTAGCTATAACACCATTACTTGCTATTAAAATTCTTCTTGCGCCTTGATAAATTGATCTTGAAGAATCATTTAAAAAATCAGCTGTAGGCTTAAGATCAAAAAGCATACCAACAACACCTATTGCCTTACCTTTTTTATCAGTTATAGGTGCAGCTACATTAAGCCCTAAAAATTTATTACCATGGATGTTATACCATCTTGGTTCACCAAAATAAAGCTTATTTCCATTCATTAAGTTTTTAATGGCTCTAGTTTTTGCAATCTCTTCACTTGCTGCTAAAGTTTGCATACCGCCAGCATTGTTAATATCTACATCTCTCATTAACACCATAAATTCATTATTATTTGAAAAATATTTTGGATCAACTCCTATGTTTTTATACATAGTTCCATCTTGCAAATAATAATATCCATAAGCTATATCACGGTTTGCGTCAATAGCTTCTCCAAGAATATTTTCTATCCTTTTTGGGTTTATAGCACCTTCTGAAATAAGATTGTTTAAAGTTCTTTGTGTACCAATAGTACTAACAAATAAAGACCTAATACTTGCTTCAGCTTGATTTCCATAACGATGTACAGAAGCTGTGAGTGTATTTTCTATTTGTGTATTTAAAATAGCTGTGGATCTGTTTATAATCAAAAAAGATAAAATACTTAAGATTAAAACAACCGTTATAATAGCTATTGCAACTATTTTAGCACCAAGACTCCAATTACGCATTTTTTTCTCCTTAGATATTAAGTGGTAAAAATTTTTTGTTATTATAAATCTTTTTTATTAAAAAATAATAAAAATTATTATAATTTTATTTATTATTTTAAACAAAATTATAAAACTTTACATTTTTACACCAAAGCCTATAAAATTGGGGGGGGGGATACGCGTTTTTTAGCTATATTTTTCTTATTTTTGTTTAAAATATATTAAAAGTAATAAATTCAGCTTCTCCGGTCTCACTAATAATATTAAGAGTATATTTACCTTTTTTTAAATCTAAAGGTAAAAGCTCTTCTTTTCCTTCAAAAATCAATTCTTGATTTAAATACCAAAAAAGTTTTTCTTTTTTAGGATTTATAAGCTTAATTAACAATTTTTGCTTACTTTTTAAATCTTTTGGCAAAATGATATTAAGATTATTTAGCGGATATATGATTTTTAAATTTTGACTAGAACTTTGCAAATTTTGCTTTTCTTTTGCAAAAAAAGCTTGTGCATTAGAAGGTAAATTTAAAACAATCTTTTTCTTTGCATGAAGGAAATTTTCATCTAAAGAATCAACTTCTTTGTTTTTATACATAAAAACTTCCTTTAAAAATGGTGAAGTTCTTAAGACATTTGCACTTTGCGGGTAAAGCACTTCTTTAAAGTCAAATTTATAATCATATCTATACCCTGTTTGATTTTCAATTTTGATAGAAACTAAATCATTAGGCTTTTCAAATTCTAAATTAACCCCCTCAAGTAAGGCTAAAAGCTCAAAAAACAATTCCCCTGCTATATTTACACCATATAAATTTGCATTTGCTTCGCCATTAAAATTTCCAACCCATACTCCTAAAGTGTATTTTGGAGAAGTTCCTATAGCCCAAGCGTCTTTTCTGCCATAACTTGTACCTGTTTTCCAAGAAATGATGGTATTAAAATCATATTGTCTTAAACCTGCTCGATCTAAATCCTTTAAGGTTTGTAAGGTTAAAAAGCTTGCTCCATCACTAATAAGCTTTTTATCTTCTTTAGTAAATGCATTTTCTTCATATAAAAGTTCTTTAAAATTTCCATAATTTCCAAGCCCTAGATAAATTTTTACCATATCTTCTAAGCTAAATTCTTTTGTGCCCAAAATCAAAGAAAGTCCGTATTTTTTAAAATTTTCATCTTCAAAATCTAAAATATCTTTGAGTTTATAAAAAAACTTCTCATACCCATATTCTGCAAGCAAGCTTACAAAAGGAATGTTAAGTGATTTTTGTAAAGATTCTTTTACGCTAATAAGGCCATGGTATTTTTTATTTGCATTTTGCGGGGCAAAGTTAGAAAAAAATGTAGGCACATCAAGCATTAAAGATTCAGGTGCTATAAGCCCCTCATCTATAGCAAAAGCAAAAAGCAAAGGTTTTAAAGTTGAACCCACACTACGCTTTGCTATCACTCCATCAACTTGACCAAAACTTGCAAAATCATAAAAATCATTAGAACCTACATAAGCTAAAACTTTATTTGTTTTAGTATCTGCTAATAATATAGCTAAATTTTTTATACCCTTTTGCTCTAATTTATAAGAATATTCCTTAGCTTTTTCTTCAAATTTGATTTGAATTTTTTTATCTATACTAGAAATGATTTTTTCCTTATCCGCTAAAAGCCTACGCGCTAAATGCGGAGCTAAGTTTTTTCTTGCTTTAAAGCTAGGAAGTTTTTCAGCCTTTGCAAGAGTTAAAATATCTTTAGAAAAATATCCCTTTTCAAAAAGCCTATCAAGTAAAACATTGCGTTTTTTTAAAAGCTTATCTTTGTTTTTTTCAAGATTAATCAAACCTGGATTATTAGGAAGCACAGCAAGCAAAGCTGCTTCACTCCAAGTAAGATCTTTTAAATCTTTTTCAAAATAAAACAAACCCGCACTTGCAACACCTACTAAATTTCCTCCATAGGGAGCATTGTTTAAATAAAGCTTTAGAATTTCATCTTTTTCATAAGCGCTTTCTAAAGCAAAAGCTTTGATGATTTCGTTAAATTTATTAAAATATGTGCGTTTATTTTGCTCTAGAAGTTTGATTGTTTGCATAGAAATCGTGCTTGCACCACTTCTTATACTTGAAAAAAGATTATTTTTAAAAGCTCTTATAAGTGCTAAAAAATCTACTCCATAATGAGAATAAAAATTTTTATCTTCATACAAAATAACTGCACTTTTTAATTTTTGTGGTATAAACTCACTCTCTAAATGCCATTGTTCATTAGCATCTAAAAATACACTAAGAATTTCTTTGTTTTTATCAAGCAAAACCTTGCTATAAGTGCCTTTAAATAAATCCTTGCTATCAAAACTAAAATAAACTAAGCCTATGTAAAAACATAGGCTTAAAAAACATATCGCAAGGCTTATTTTGATTTTCACTGCACTACTTTGACTCTTTTACTCTCACTTAAAGCTTTATAAGCATTATCATACATTGCTTCAGCATAAGCTCCACTCAAAGTATAAACACCCGGAGTAACAGCACTTAATTTCACAAAAAATTCTCTTGATTCATCAAAATACAAAGGAAAGAAATACATAATCTTATCATCTCTTATATCCACAAAATCATAATAAGAATTTTTCACAAAATCAGGAGCTTCATCATCTAAAAGATCATGCACTATCTCCCATCCACTTGGTAAAATTTGAGTTAAAGCTATATTAGAAGTACCTGGATAATTTTTATTTGATATTTTTAATTTCATATAAAAAATTTGAGAACTTTTTATAGCGCTTTCATCTATTTCGTTTCCATTTTCATCATAAAAACTTCTTTCTATATGCATACGCTGTGCAAAAGGCTCAGCAATACCTTTTTTAATACCCTCTACTCCAAAATGTACAAAAGTATCTTCTTTAGCTTCTATCAAAGCACCGCCTTGATTAAACTCAAATTTAGAAAAACTTGTATTGAACTTTTTACTCTCACCATTAATTTTTACTCTTGCATTGATGGTTTTAGAGCTTTCATCACTAAAGCTATTTGCCAAAGCATATAAAGCATAGCCTGTGCTTTGAGTACTAAGCCAAGCTTGGCTTTCTAAAGTTGTTTTAATATCATCTAATAACTCATCATTATCTTTACCATAGATTATTTTATACGCATTTGCAATAATAGCTTCATCTCTTAGAAAAGATCCATAAGTATGAGTATAATTAGCTTTTCCATCAGGCTTTGTGCTTAAATTTTTAGCTATATTTAAAGCTACCTCATCAAAACCTGCTAATTTATAAGCTGCGCCAAGTTGCCAAAGACTTACATTATTTAGGCTTTGCAAATAAGTACTATCTTCATAAATGGCATTCATTATGCTTAAATTTGGCTCTTTAGCTAAGGCTAAAAGATATAAAGAATTTATTCTAATTTCTTTATTTGTTTGAGCTTTTAAAACATAGCGTTTTTGATAATCAAGCCATGCTTTAAACATTCCCTCACTCACATAATAACCTCTTTCTTTGGCTAAAATCATAAACATACCCGCATAATTACTTCCCCAAGCATCAGAATCTTTAAGTCCTTGCCAATAAGCAAAACCACCATTAGCAGTTTGAAAATTTGCGTATTTACTTAACAATGCATTGATATTGTTAATATTTTTTTGTTCATTTGCCCCTTGATCAAGTTTTTGTAAAAAGAGTTGCGGTAAAACTGCTGAAGTGCTTTGTTCTATACATCCATAAGGATAATTTTGCAAGTATTTTAATCTATGATTTATATTTAAAATAGGCTTAGAACTCACACTTAAAAATGCTACTGGATTAATATAATCTTGTGTGATTTTAAACTCCATAGAAGTATTTGCAGGAATTTTAAAAGATTTACCCTCATAAGTAATAGTATTTAGTGCTTTTATATCAATTTGCGTATTTTGAGTATAGGTGTAATCTTTTGCATTTAAACTTAACTCTATTTCTTCTACTCCAAGCTTGTTTGAATTTACTTTTGCATTAACATAAATATCTTTTGTTTTTTCATTGCCAAAATCAATTAAAATTTCATCGTTTTCAAAATTTATGAGTGAATTTTTTGTTTTTAGTTTAAGTTTTGCATTTTTTACATCATCATCTACTTTAAATACTTGTACCAAAAGCTTAAACTCATCATCAAGCCTTAAGGCCCTTGGCAAAGTTTCAAGCATTACAGCAGGTGCGCTAACTTGGATATCTTTAGAAGCGCTACCAAAACCTGCTAAGTTGTTTGCCACTACCATAACTCTAACCGAACCTAAGTATGATGGCATATTAAATTTTAATTTTGCATAACCATTTTCATCACTTTGTACTGGCTCTTGAAACAACACAACAGGTTTAAAGCGTCTTGCTTTTTCATCATTTTTGCTTTTATTTGCTCTACTTTCTAAGAAAACATCACCACCCGTAGTTAATACCTTAGAAGCATTAGAAATATTTTTAGCAATGATTTTATCATAGGTATCATATATACTCATGTTAAAGCGTGTTTTTTGGTAAAAATACCCCCAAATATCTGGGGTTTTAAAAGCATTCACATCAAGCAAGCCCTCATCTACAATAGCTACAGTATAAGTATAACTTTGCTTGTTTTTACTTTGAATTTCTACTTCAAAATCTTGTTTTGGCATGATTTTATCCGGTACTTTTAAATCAAGCTCGATTTTACTTTGCTCATCTACTACATTTAAAGGCACCACGCCAAAAAGTCTTAAAGCTCTATCGTTAGTGTATTGATCATAATCTTGAAGTAAAATCACACTCACATAAACATTTGGCATATATTCTTTAAGAATAGGAATTTCAACCTTTGTAATATCTTCATGTGTATCTATCACAAAGCGTTTTAAAACCTTTGCATTATCATTTAAAGTAACAATAGCTTTTGCGCCCTTAACACTTTCAAATTCAATATAAGCTGTTTCGTTTGGTTTGTATTCTTTTTTATCACTTTTAATCTTTAAAGAACTCACTATATCAGCATTACTTGGCGCACCAAAACTACTAATATAAAAAAACTCTCCTGCGCTTGTTTTACTTTGTGTATCTTCAAGCTCTATAAACATTTCACCATGATATTCTTTTGGATCAAATTCTATTTTAACCGGTTTGTCCTTACTTAAAATACTTCCTTGAGTAATGATTTGTGTGTTTTTATCTTTTTTGAGTGATTTTAAAAAATCATCATAATTATCATAATCCCACCACCAAGAATAATCATTTGCATAAATAGTATATTTAATCTCCCTATTTGCTATCAAATTCTCATCTAAATCACTCACAATAGCTTCAAAATTGATAATAGAACCTGAGTTTAAATAGTGATTTTTTAAACGCTTAATACCCACAAAATACTCATGCAATATTACTTGTGAATTTACAAGCGCTTCAACTGATCTTGAACCTTTTTCAAAAACCCTGGCTCTTATACTAGCTTCAAGGTTATATGGGGTATTTTTTAAAAAGTCATTTAAAGCAAATTCTTGCTTTGTAAAGCCATTTTCATCTAACATACCTTTTAAATTATCTTGATATTTTTGCACTAAAACACTAGGATTTGAAAAAATATATTCTGGGTATTTTGAATTTTTATATTCTTTTTTACTCACAAATAAATCAGCTTGATATTGTAAATTACTCGCTGGTGTTCCAAAAAGATATTTTGAGCTAATATTAAAATCTAATTTTTCATTTTCTTTTATACTTTTTGGAGCTTGCATAGATACTTTTATACGATTTGGCACTATATTTTGCACTAAAATTTCTTTATCAAAAATCGTATTTGCAAATTCAACCCTAGCTAAATACACTCCACTTAAAGCTTGTTGATCAAGTGAAACCTTTTTGTAAAAAGTTCCATTGCTTAAAGGATCAAGTTTAATTTTATCTAAAAGCTTTTTATTGCGTGGATCAAAAAAACTTAAAAATATAGGGTGATTAACAGCTCCTTTATCATTTCTTGCAACCATAGTTAAATGGATATCATCACCTGGTCTATAAACCCCTCTTTCTGTGTAAATAAATACTTTATTTTGAGAAGTTAAATCAAAACCATCTACATCAAAACCATCATATAATAAAGGTGAGCTTAAACGCAAGATAGAAGCTTGTTTATCTTTTGAAGCAATGATAAATAAAGCTTTCGATTCATCAATATCATCAAAAACAGCCAAACCATTATCATCACTCATTTTAGAAGCTAAAACTTGATTACTTTTACTAATCACATCAACCTTAACCCCATCTAAAGCCTTTTGCGTAGTAAAATCTCTCACATCTACAAATAGCTTTTTGTTTAAATTTTGAGCAATCAAAGCTATATCTGAAAAAATTAAATTCTTACTTACTTTTGCTTTTTGATTAAAAAATCTATATTTTTTCCAACTCTCCATTCCCTCATCAAAAGCATAATCAACATCTTCTTCTTTAAAATAAAGCTTGACTATAAACACACCACTTAAATCTTTTAAACCATCTAGCACTATTTCATTTTCTTGCCATTGATTTTTAGTATTTTTTATATCAAAATCTTTTTTTAACACTATTTCGCTAGTATAATCACTCTCTGAAAAAATATCACTATCATAATCACTTAAATTTTTAGCACCTTGAAGATTTTTATATCTTAAATATTCACTTAAATTATTTGAAAACACTTGATGAACTTCCAAATGAACCTTTTTAATATTCATACTCTTAAAAGCTATTTTTTTACTTGCTTTGCTAGATAAAAATACACCTTGATTTGTAAAACTTATAGCAGGTTCATAGTCTTTTAAGCTTACTTGAGTTTTATAATCTTCTTTTGTGCCAATTCCATCAGCACTTTTAATCCCTTGAGCAAGTTGAATTTCATAAGTTTTATTTGGAGAAAAATCACCTGTAAGTTTAATTTTATTTCCAAAAGCTAATGCTTTAAAATCTACTTTGGGAGTAATAAAAATCAATTCTTTTAAATTTTGATCTTGCGAAATATTTTGAGAAAAAAGTAATTCTATGTTTTTATTAACTATATTTGCATTTTGAAAAACAAATTCGCTCTTTGCAAGTAAAATATATTCTAAATCTATATTGTTTTCTAAACCTAAAATGTCTTTATTAAAAACCACTTTTACATTAGTATTAGTATTTTTAATACTCAGCGCTTTAGAATACACACTTGCCATATCACCTTGAATGATAATTTTATCTATTTGAATTTCTTTTTCTTGTGCAGTAATCTTAATAGCTTTTAACAATTCGTCTTTATCAAAAGTATAAAAACTTTGAACATTTAAAACTAATACACTCTCATCATTTGAAATATTTTGAAAATATCCTTTAATATCTAGTTTTTCAAAAGGAGTTTGGACTTTTAATTGCACTTTTTCGCCAGCTATAATATCATTTAAGTCTATAAAAATATCGTATTTTTGATTTGCTTTTAAAGCTGTTAAAATATTTAATCTTGTGGGTGTTTCAAGCTCATATTTTACTTTTGTCTTTTGACTATTAACAACAATTTCTCTTTCTTTTATAACGCCTATTTCTTGATTAATAATATTAGTATTAAACTCTATAAAAATACTTTGTGTATTTTCATTAAAACCATAAGCTCTTATAGCAGAACTTTTATCCTCATTTTTAGAGCAAGCAAACAATAAACTTGCAAGCAAAAAAGCAAAAAAATAATGTAAAAATCCTCTCATATAAACCTCATTTAGTAAATTTTTCAAATTATATCTAAATTCACTCTTGCTTCACTCAAAAAATTATATAATTCTTGCATAAAAAAATAAAGGAGAAAAAATGAAAAAGAAAATCGCTACATTATTAACAGCTTTAAGCCTTTCAAGTCTTGCTTATGCAGATGGAATTTATGGTGTAATAGTAGATGTAAATGATGGTGCAAAGACTATTTTAATTGACACTACTTATGGTCAAAAAACGAATGTAAAAATTCTACCAAATACAGAGATTGATATGGATGATTGTGGTATTTTTGGTATGGATAAATACGGCACTTTTAGAGATTTAAAAGTAGGAACTTTTATAGAAGCTGAAGTTTTCCATGACTATGCTCAAACAACACCAAATCCACAAACACCAAATCAAGTTCAAAATATAACCGCTAAAGAAATCAAAATCGAATGCAAAAAAAGAGCTTATTAAGCAAAATAACTCCTAAAAAGGAGTTATTTTAATGCGTTTTTTTCTTATATTAATTTGCATTAGCACTTTTGCATTTGCTTATAAAGTTCAAGGAATCTTAAAAAACACCACTGCAAATACATTAAGCATTCAAACAAGTTTTGACAATAATTTAATCATCACGGTTTTACCCCAAACACGCATTGATATTTATAGCTGTGGAATTTTTGGAAGCAATAAAAAACAAGCTAACGTACAAGATTTAAAAAAAGGAAGTCTTGTTAAAGTTAAGGGTAGTAAAAATGGAAGTATTATCATCGCTGAGAAAATTATAGTAGAATGTGATGATCAAAGAAGAGCTTATTAAGATAATAACTCTTCTTTATCTTCTTTGTTGATTTTTTCTATATAAAGGCTTTGTGAAGGAAAAGCAAAGCTAAGCTTATTTCTTTCAACAATTTTCATCAACTCAAGCAAAATACTTTGTCTTGCCTCTCTAAAACCTGCAGCATCTACTGCTTTAGTATAAAAATATACTTCTATATCGATAGAACTTGCACCAAAACCACTCACAGCCACATAAGTATTGTTTTTATACCCTTCTAAGTCATTTACTGAAACTAAATTTTGTCTATATCTAGCACGGGTTCCACCATGATTTAGCGCACTATCATCAACTTGAGCTATCAAAGGACTAGTTGCTAATAAATATCTTATATCTTCTACGCATTGTTCAAGTTGTTCAGGTCTTGCATCATAAGTTACACCGATAAATAATTTTACATGACGCCCTATTTTTCTTTTGCTCCAATTTTTTATATTTGTTCCCATGATGGTTGAGTTTGGTAAAAATACTAAAGAGTTATCAAAAGTCCTAATAGTGGTTTTTCTAAGTCCAATTTCTACTATAGTTCCTTCTATACCTGAAATTTCCACCCAATCGCCTTGATTAAAACTATTATCAAAAAGCAAAAGCACAGAAGCAAAGAAATTTGCAATAATATCTTTAGCTGCTAATGCCACAGCCAAACCACCAATACCTAAAGATGCAATCAATGCTGAAATATTAAACCCTAAATGCGCTAAAACAAATAAAACAGCTATCACTATAATGATAAAATATAAAATTTTAATGATTAAATTAACCACTTCGCGCTTGCCACTTTTTTCAGCTAGCTTTGCCACAATCACCATACCATAACTATCAAAAATATTTATCACAAGCCAAGCAGTTAAAATAACATAAACAATTGATAAAATATTACTAATTCTTATATCAACAGGCGCAGGATAGTAAAAAATAGTAAAACAAATTCCTATAGCATAAGCAAACAAAAACCAACCCACTGGCCCTTGGAGTTTTTCTAGAAAATGAGTTTTTATCTCCACATTTTCTGAATTTTTTCCAAATAAATGTATCAATACAAAATACAAAATTTTTGCAAGATAAAATTTCAAAGAATAAAAAAAGACAATTACAGCGATGGAAATGACTATTTTTCCAACATTTACACTACTTATAGAAGTTTGTTCATTGATATAATTAATTGCATTTTGCAAGCCCAAGCCTGTAAATAAAAAGTTAGTTTCAAGCAAGCTAGCATTGTTTCTTAAATAAACTAAAATTTCATTGTAAGATTTAATAGCATTTCTTAAATTGTTTTCATTGATTTCTAAGGTTCTAAGCTGAGCAATATCATTAATTTTTTCTTTATCTAAAGTAAAATTAAACACCATATCTTCTTTAAGCACATCAATACTTTTATCAATAATGCTTCTTATAGTCTGACTTTGTGCTCCTTCGATAAAAACTTTTTCTAATTCAAAGATACATAAGTAAAAATGTTCTGCAGAGGTTAAATTTAAAAGTTTGATTTTATTATCCACATAATCATAATATCTTTTTTTAGCTTGAGCATTTTCAACACTTTTTTGTAAAGCATTTTTAGTTTTTAAAAAATCTTTTGCTTCTTTATCATCAATTTTTTGAGATACCATTTTTAAAGGCAAAGTGGTTAAAAGCGCAGTTTTTTGTTTTTCTATTTCTTTAATATTATCTTGAAATTCGCTACTATTTGTATCACTATTTTTAAAGCTTTCCAAAAGTAAATTAAGCTCTATATAATTTTGCACTAGGGCAAAAATACTATTTTTATCTTCTAAAATATTTTTTTCTTGCGCTTGCAAGGTATTAATAAATAAAAAAAATAAAACAATACTAATAATCTTTTTCATACTTTTTTACCCTCTCTTGAATTAAAACAAAATTTTCAAAATTAAAATCATATTCATAAATTTCACCTGTTTCTATGATGTAATACCAAGCATGGAGTTCAATATCTTTTTTATTTAAAGCCTCTTCAACACCTGGATAAGTTAATAAATTTTGCAAAGAATTTACCAAATTCATTTTTTCAGTCATCCAAGCACGCATAGCTAAATCATTACCTGCAACTTTTAAAACCTTATTTTTTATAGGCTCAAGTAAGGTAAGCCATTTTTTAACATTAGGCATATTTTTTAAATCATTTTCATTTGCATATAAAGCCGCACAGCCACCACAATTACTATGACCGCAAACTATAATATTTTTTATATGTAAAGAATTAAAAGCATACTCAATAGCTGAAGTTGTTGCTAAAAAATCATCTCCTACTCTATAAGGTGGAACTATATTGCCTATATTTCTTACAACAAAAAGCTCTCCTGGACCTGTATTAGTGATTAAATTGGGTATAACTCTTGAATCAGCACAACCTATAAAAAGCGTGTGGGGATTTTGTTTATTTTTTAAACTTTCAAAAAGCTCTGCATGCTCTTTGAAATCTTCTTGCATAAATTTTAAAGCACCTTCGATCAAGTCTTTCAAGAAAAGTCCTTTTTTGGGTTTTAATAAAACATTATACTAAATTATTTTTACTTAAAATAAATCTATAAATTTATTTTTTGTTGCATTTTTATGTGGTTTTAATCTTTTATTTATCTTTTTTTTGTAAATTTTAGTTTTAAAAATTATTGGAGGATTTTAATGAGTCTTTATGATAGAGATTATTCTAACTCTAAAACTCAAGAATTTGAAGGTTATGCTAGAAGCGATTTAAGCATTTTTATAAAACAAACTTATCAGCTTTTTGCTGCTTCATTGTTAGCTGCAACAGCGGGTGCTTATATAGGAATTTTTGCCCTAGCGCATTTATTTGCACAATCTCAAGCAACTTTTTGGATTTTATTTATTGTTGAAATTGGTTTATTGTTTGCATTACAATGGAAAAAAAGAGAAGCTCCGCTTAATTTAATTTTACTTTTTGCCTTTACTTTTGTTTCAGGACTTACTTTAACACCACTTTTATATTCAGTTTTAGCACTTCCTGCAGGGGCTAGCATCATCGCTCAAGCTTTTGCTTTAACAACAGTAGCTTTTGGTGCTTTAAGTGTATTTGCTATGAATACAAAAAGAGATTTTACTATGATGGGAAAAATGCTTTTTATAGCTTTAATCGTTATCGTAGTAGCTTCTTTAATTAATCTATTTTTCCAAAGCTCACTTGTGAGTTTAGCAATTTCTGGTATTGGTGCGATTTTATTTTCTTTTTACATTCTTTATGATACTCAAAACATCATTAGAGGAAACTATGAAACACCAATCGAAGGCGCAGTTGCACTTTATCTTGATTTTATCAACCTTTTCATCTCTCTTCTTAATATTTTAAGAAGCTTTAATAGCAGATAAAAATTTGCGAGATTTTTTCTCGCAAATTTTATTTACCTCTTTCAAGTTTTTATCAAACTTTTTAAGTTACAATACTCATTTTATTTTCAATAAGGAAAATTCATGACTACTCTTTTAATTATTTTGCAATTTGCAATTGTTGTGATTATTTGTATTGCGGTTTTATTACAAAAAAGCTCAAGTATAGGACTTGGAGCATATAGCGGAAGCAATGAAAGTTTATTTGGAGCAAAGGGTCCTGCGGGGTTTTTAGCTAAATTTACTTTTGTAATGGGTGTTTTACTTATTGCTAATACAATTGCTCTTAGCTATATGTATAATAATGCTAATTCTAACTCACTTGCTGAAAAAGCAGAACAAATTTTACCAAAAGCACCTGAAACAAATACAACTAGCATTCCAGTTGCACCAAGTGCCCCAATTAGCGAAAGTAATACTAGCAAATAAAAAGGACAAACCATGCTAAATGAAATTTATACTAAACAAAAACAACAATCAGATAAAAGCTTAGAAGCTTTAAAAAAAGATTTTACTACTATAAGAACTGGTAAAGTAAATATCAACATACTTGATCATATTCATGTTGATTATTATGGTAGCGCAACCCCACTTAATCAAGTAGCAACAGTTTTAGCAACCGATGCTTCAACTATTAGCATTACTCCTTGGGAAAAATCAATGCTAAAAGCCATAGAAAGCGCTATAGCTGCAGCAAACATAGGAGTAAATCCAAACAATGATGGCGAAAGTGTAAAATTATTCTTCCCTCCTATGACAAGAGAACAAAGAGAAGAAAATGCTAAAAATGCCAAAGCTATGGGAGAGAAAGCTAAAGTAGCCATTAGAAACATTAGAAAAGACGCAAATGATGCAGTTAAAAAACTAGAAAAAGATAAAGCAATTTCAGAAGATGAAGCTAAAAAAGCTTATGATGAGGTTCAAAAACAAACTGATAATTACACAGCAAAGGTAGATGAATTAGTTAAAAATAAAGAAGCAGAACTTTTAAAGGTTTGATAATGAACTTAGAACAAATTTATAAAGATTGTGGAGCATATTTACAAGGGCATTTCTTGCTTAGCTCAGGAAAACACTCTGAGTTTTACCTTCAAAGCGCTAAAGTTTTAGAAAATCCAAAACTAGCAGGTGAGCTTTGTGATGAGCTTGCAAAAGTTATTGCTAGTTTTGATATTGAATTTGATAGCATTTGTTCTCCTGCTTTGGGTGGAATTTTAGCAGGTTATGAGCTTGCTAGAGCTTGCGATAAACGCTTTATTTTCACTGAGCGCATAGAAGGAGTGATGAGTCTTAGACGTGGTTTTGAAGTAAAAAAAGGCGAGAAATTTATCGTTTGTGAAGATATTATTACAACAGGTGGTTCTGCACTTGAGAGTGCAAAAATCATCGAAAGTTTAGGTGGGGAAGTAGTAGGTTTTGCAGCTTTAGCAAATCGTGGTTTTTGCGCGGTAAAAAATTTAAACAACCCAAGAAAAGAAAATGCAAAATTGCCTGAAAACTTACCACTTTTTGCACTAGGAAATTTTGAATTTGATATTTATGAAGCAAATGCTTGTCCACTTTGTGAAAAAGGCACCAAAGCTATCAAACCTGGTAGTCGTGGAAACTAATGAAAACTAAAGCAAAAATAGCTACTCGCTTTTTAAGATTTAAAGCTTTTTTGATTGATCTATTTTTGCTTTATGTACCTGTTTTATATTTATTTTATTTTACACTTGGCTCTAAAGAAGCCTTTTTAAACAATCAACTTATAATTTTTTTATGTTCTTTGCTTTTTGGGCTTATACAGGCCTTATTTTTAGCAAAAAAAGCTCAAAGTCCTGGACTTAAAGCTTATGATTTATATTTAATTGATCTTAAAAATGGCCAAAAACTTAATTTTTTTAGAATACTCTTACGCTATATGATTTTTATCGTAAGTTTTGGTTTATTAATCGGCTTTTTGGTAAGTTTTTTAAGAAAAGATACTTTGGCTTTGCATGATATTTTAAGTCAAAGCGTTATTGTCACAAAGGTAGAAAAATGAATAGAAAAAGAATTTACAACCCAAAATCAAACGAAACTTTAAATGATAGAAAAGTATTTAATGGTAATCCTCATGGGATTTTAAATTTTACTAAAGCAAAATACACTTGGGCTTTAAAGCTTTGGGATTTAATGGAGGCAAATACTTGGTTTCCAAAAGAAGTAGATACAACCAAAGACGCGCTTGATTATCGCTGTAATCTAACCGTAGCAGAAAAAAGAATGTATGATTTAGTTTGGTCTCAACTTATCTCAATGGATAGTTTTCAAACAAACAATCTTGCTGATAATATCAATCCTTACATCACAGCACCTGAAATCAATGCAGTTTTAGCAAGACAAGCTTATGAAGAAGCAAACCATTCAAAATCTTATGCGGTAATGGTTGAAGCAATCTGTGAAAATACAGACTTAATTTATGAAATGGAAAAACATGATGAAACTTTAAGAGAAAAAAATGATTTCATTTCAAGCATTTATGAAGAATTAGCCGGTGAAGTGGATGATAATAAACTTTTGCTTGCAATGGTAGCAAATCAAATCTTAGAAGGGGTGTATTTTTACAGTGGTTTTACTGCTATTTATGCTTTAGCGCGTGCAGGGAAAATGCTAGGTTCAGCACAAATGATACGCTTTATACAAAGAGATGAGATTACTCATTTGTTATTATTTCAAAATATGATTAATTCTGTACGCAAAGAAAGACCTGATTTATTTAATGACACTAATGTAAGTAAAATCTATGATATGTTTAAAAAAGCAGGCGAACTTGAAATTAAATGGGGTAAATACATCACTCAAAATCAAATCATGGGCTTTACAGATGATATTATAGAAGAATATATTCATTATCTTGTTGATCAAAGACTAATCGCAATTAATCTTGATAAAATTTATAATGCAAAACATCCTATTAAATGGGTGGATGATTTTTCTAAATTTAATGATCAAAAAAGCAATTTCTTTGAAAGCAAAGTTACAAATTACTCCAAAGGAAGCTTAAGTTTTGATGACTTCTAAGTCACAAAACTACTCATTTTTTTATACTTTTTAAATCAAATCTCTTTTTTAATTTAATATTTTATTTTTATTTATTCTAATATAGTAAAATCGGCGGTTTTTATTTTATTTATAAGGAGTAATTATGGAGTTTTTAGAACTTTTGTTAATCTTTATCGCCATAGTTCTCATGATAGTTAAACCAGAAAAAGAAAAACTAGCTTTTTCTATACTTGTAATTTCATGGGCTATTATGGTATTTGACTATTTAGGTCGCAAATCAGGCGCAATCTTAGGCCTAATGAATCTATAAGGTGGCAAATATGTGTGATATTAACAAAACTAAATTCTTTTACTTTTTAATGTGTTTAGCAGGCTTTTTAGTTATCTTAATGCCTGTTGGAACTGCAAACTTAATTTTTGGCTATATGCTAGGTGATAGCCCTTGTACTTCTTGTTGGGGTCAAAGAGAATCAATGATTTTCATCGGTGTAGCGGCTTTATTTATTGTGCGCTATGGTGTGAAAGGTAAATTTTTAGCTTTCCTTTTAATCGCAACTGCTTTTGGTTTATGGCAATCATTCAACCATGTTAGTTGGCATGCACATCGTGATCTTGATCAAGGTTTTGGCTTACCTATTTTTGGCTTACATACTTATTTTTGGGCTGAAGTAGTATTTTGGGCTGTAGTTTTATTGCTTGGTGTTATTTTTGCTTTTGCTCCAAAATTTGGTTCTTTTGAAAAAGAAATGGAAGGAGCTAGCTTTAGAAAACTAACCAAATTTAACTTAGCTGCTATGGTTATTGTTGCTTTTATCGTAGCTTCAAATGTATTCCAAGCTTTTGTAAGTACTGGTCCTATCCCATATAGCGGACAAGGCGATCCAGTTCGTTTTAGTTTAAATCCTAAATACATCATTTGGTCTGATTCAGGTTGGAGTAAAAGCTGGAAAAGTTTCTCTATACTTGGAGCACGCGATGTAAAAGAACCTGATTTTGCTTTTGCGCCTGCTAGCGAGAAACTAGGTATTCAATTTGATAATAATATTAGTAATGCTCCATTTGCAAATATCGATGAGAGCTTAAAAATAGCTAGCGAAACCAAAATAGAATTCCCTAAAGCTATCAATACACTTGATTATATCAATGGAGAGTATGTTGCAAGTTCAAAATGGGAAGTATTTTTCCTAGATAATAATTTTAGCACTAAAGTTGATTTTGTTTTAGATCCATATTTTTCAGCTACAATCAACCCTATCGTAGGAATTATCCCTTATTTAGATAACAAATACATCTTAATGGGTTCTAATAAATCTTTCTTAAGATTTGCTCAAAATCCTAACGCAGATGATGCTTTACAATATGCACACTTTATGAAAGGTGCAGATAAATTTGAAGGAACTGGCAAGGATTTGGGTCGTGGTAGAATTGATACAGTTAGAGCTAAATTCCACCATATCTTAAGTACAACTACCAATGGAAAATATATGTACACAGCAACTGTTCCAAACAATAAAGACGCAAAAACTTTTGTAATTTCTAAAATTTCTTTAGCAGATAGAGTTCTTTCAGCTGAATTTACTCCTAAAGCTAACTTAAAAGAAGGAAAAACTTTAGGCGATCTTTATATAACTTCAATGGCGTTTAAAGATGGTAAAATTTATGCATTAAGTAAAAAACATAATGTTATTGCTGTAATTGATCTAGATAAAGAAGAAGTTGTAAAAACTATTTCTTATCCAGAAAATATAACTAACGCAAGAAGCTTATTCTTTAAAGATGGCAAAATGCACATCTTATCTTATCAAGATGGATCAAACATCCTTTATACACTTGATTAATCTTAAGGCGTTTTTACGCCTTAAGGATTTTAAAGCTAGATAAATAAAATTTAAGATAAAATAACGCTTTTTATCAAGGAGTGCTTATTGATTCATATATTTGAACAAAAACAATGCCAAACCATGGCAGAAGAAATTCGCAAAAATACTTTCATCAATGAAGAATTATTTGAAGCTTTTTGTTCTACTCCAAGAGAAATTTTCTCACCTTTAAAAATGCATGCTTATAGACTTGATGCGCTTCCTTTAATGGGCAATCAATGGATAAGCTCGCCTTTAACCGTGGCTAAAATGACTATGGCGCTTGATTTTAAAGAAGCTGATAGTGTTTTAGAAATAGGTTGTGGTAGCGGGTATCAAGCTGCGATTTTAAGTAAGCTTATTAGAAGAGTTTTTACCATAGAACGCATTGAAAAACTTGCAATTAGTGCTATAGAAAAATTTAAAAAACTAAACTATGCTAATATTCATGTAAAATTTGATGATGGGCAAAATGGCTGGAAAAATTATGCACCTTATGATAGAATTTTACTCTCAGCTTATATAGAGCATATCCCAAATGTATTATTTGATCAACTTGAAAACAATGGAATTTTAGTAGCTCCTTTACTCATAGGAAATCAACAATTCATCACTAAATTTACCAAAAAAGATGGTGAGATTAGCAAAGAAGTTTTAGATGAATGCCTTTTTGTACCTATCAAAGATGGCAAAGAATAGTTAAAATTTCATTTTTAAAATAATAAAACCATATTCATCTTTATATTCACTCTCTTGTAAAAAACCATTTTTCTGATAAAATTTATATGCCTTATAATTATCTTTATTTACTTCAACATATTTCAAATGATAATCATTTATGGCTTTAGATATTAAAGTAGTGTCTATACCTTTGTTAAAATATTTTGAACTTAAAAACAACATTTCAATTTTATCATCCACAAATGCTAAAAATCCAATCATTTTGTCTTTATTATAACAAATCAAATAATTTAAACTAAAGAATACTTGAGAATTTAAAAGATCATTTTTAATCTTTTCTCTATCAAAATCAGATAAAAAATCATGGGAATGTTTCACACTATCCTCCCATATATCGATCAATTTATCCTTAATATTATCTATAATTTCTTTAAAATATTTAATTTTAATATAATTATTTTTAAATATAAGCTTCTTGTAGGATTTATTTTTTTATAATTATATTAAAAAAGGAATATTATGAGTTTTAAAAAAATACTTTTTGGCTTATTTACTACTAGCATGCTTTTTGCCTATGAGCAAATGCCTCAAAATGCCTCACATGGAAATTTCATAGACAAAGACAAATGGAAAAATTTAGATAAAAACTGGATTTACTGTGAAAGTGGTTTAAATCAAGATTTTATCAATATAAATAGTAAAAAGGCTACAAATAAAAATCATTCTTTAGAATTTAACTACTCAAATGATTCTTTTGGTTTAATAAATGATGGTTATACCATAAAAATGTATTTTGCAAGCAATGGAAGTCATATCGTGCTAGATAATACAGCTTATAATTTATCTCATTTTCACTTTCATAGCCCATCAAAAATTTCTATTGATAAAAAGCCTTATCCTTTAGAAATTCATTTTAGCCATGTAAATCAAAAAGGTGATATAGCAGTGGTTGTGCTGTTTTTACAAGAAGGTGCGGAAAATCCTTTTATTAAAAAAATCATCCGTGCTTTTCCTAAAAAAGAAGGCGATAAGCTTTATGTTCAAAGCTTAAGCGCTAATGAGTTATTACCAAATAATCTTCAATCTTTTTACATCTTTAAAAACAAACTCAACAAGCCTTGTAATCAAAAAATCACTTGGATAGTTTTAAAAGATATGAGCTATGCCTCTAAAGAGCAAATTCAAATCATACAAAATTTAATGGGAAAAAATGAGAATTTGAAAATACAAGAAATTAATAATTTAGAACAAAATGATTAAGTAAGCTAAACTTAATCATGTATAAAAGCTTGAATTTTTTCCAAATTAGCTCTAAAAATTTTAAAATTTAACTCACTTGAAATTTTTAAATCAGCAAAAAAAGGATTTTTCAAACTTGCTATGAGTAAATAATCATCTTTTTTCAAAACTCTTTGTGTAGAAAATTCTTTATCCTTTACTTTTTCAAAAATACTTTCACTCGAACTAATATCTTCTTTTAATTTCTTACTATAAAGCAAAATTCCACAAAAGAAATTCCCAAATTCATCTTTAAATTTCACATCATAAAGAATAAAATCATCAAAAATAAAAGAATTTTGAGAATGATAAGTTTTTAAAGAAAAGTCAAAAGCAATTTTTTCAAAATCTTTCTGATAAAAGCCTTGTTTATCAAATTTAGCATTATTTTGTTTTAAAAATTCCTCACACATTTTAAATACAAGCTCATTGCGTCCCCACATAAGCTTTCTTCCTAAAATTCTAAAAAACAAAACTCCTGCTAAAACAGCAAAAAACAAAGCTATAATCACATCTTTGCTAAATTGAAAAGCAAGAAAAAATATAACCAAAGCTTCAACAAATGCTAAAATTTGTAAAGCTTTGAGTCTTTTATTTAAAGCTTGTCTTATGGCTTCAAAATCCATTAAGACTTAGCCTTTTCCATTCTTTTTCTTTGAGTAGGATCAAGATATCTTTTTCTAACTCTAATATTTTGTGGAGTAACCTCTACAAGCTCATCTTCTTCTATCCACTCTAACGCTCTTTCAAGGCTTAATTTTCTAGGTGGTACAAGCTTAATTGCATCATCGCTGCCACTTGCCCTAACATTAGTTAAATTTTTACCTTTAATAGGATTAACATCTAAATCATTTGGGCGTGAATGCTCACCTATAATCATACCTGTATATACTTTTGTTTGAGGATCGATAAACAACACCCCTCTATCTTGTAAGTTAAATAAAGAATATCCTAGTGCAACACCATTTTCCATAGAAATTAACGCACCATTATTTCTTTTTTCAACTGCCCCGCTAAATGGACGAAACTCTAAAAAGCTATGGTTCATCACACCCTCGCCTTTAGTATCTGTTAAAAATTGTGATCTAAATCCTATAAGCCCACGCGCAGGAATTTCAAACTCAAGTCTTGTTTGGCCATCTCCAGTTGGTGTCATAGTTTTCATTTCAGCTTTTCTTTTACCTAGTTTTTCAATCACTACTCCTGTAAAATCATCAGGCACATCAATTACTAAATGCTCAAATGGCTCTGTTTTAACTCCATCTTCTACCTTAACGATAACTTCAGGTCTACCCATACAAAACTCAAAACCTTCTCTACGCATATTTTCAGCCAAGATAGTTATTTGAAGCTCGCCTCTTCCGCTTACTTTAAATTTACCCTCACCTGTGCTTTCATATTTCATAGCAATATTAGTTTTCATCTCAGCTTCTAAGCGTTCTGCGATTTTATTTGAAGTTACATGCTTGCCTTCAGTACCCGCTAAAGGACCATCATTTACTGAAAATACTATACTTAAAGTTGGTTCTTCTATATGTAAAGGATCAAGTGGCATAGGGTTGTTTGGATCTACAACGCTATCTCCTACATCTAAAGCTTCAAAACCTGCAATCGCTACAATATCACCTGTTCCTGCTTCTTCAATATCCATTTTTTCTAGACCCATAAAACCAATAAGTTTTGAAATTCTTCCATTGATTTTAGAACCATCTGCCTTAGCAAGCATTACATTTTGATTTTTCTTTACTTTACCATTAAAAATTCTTGCAATTCCTATTTTACCAACGAAATTATCATAACCTAGAGTAAAAACTTGAAGCTGTAAAGGGTTTTCATCGCTACCACTTGGAGCAGGTACGCGCTCAAGTATAGTCTTAAACAATGGCTCCATATTAGTGCTTTCATCTTCAAGTGCAAGTTTTGCATAACCATTTTTAGCAGCTGCATAAACCACTGCAAAATCAAGTTGCTCATCATTTGCCTCTAAAGCCACAAAAAGATCAAAAATTTCATTGATTACTCTTTCAGGATCAGCAGCTGGTTTGTCGATTTTATTAATAACAACAATAGGTTTAAGCCCTAAAGATAAAGCCTTTTTTACCACAAATTTAGTTTGAGGCATAACCCCTTCTTGCGCATCAACTAAAAGCAAAACTCCATCAACCATTTTTAACACACGCTCAACTTCACCACCAAAATCAGCATGGCCTGGAGTGTCTATGATGTTTATTTTGGTGCCTTTATAATTAATAGCAGTATTTTTAGAAAGTATAGTAATACCTCTTTCTTTTTCTATATCGTTGCTATCCATTACGCGCTCTGCTATTTGCTCACGCTCGCTAAAAGTTCCTGATTGCTTTAAAAGCTCATCTACCATTGTTGTTTTACCATGATCAACGTGAGCTATAACAGCTATATTTCTAATATTATCCAAGTTTTTCTCCAAAGTCTTAAATTTAAAATCTAATATTATATAAAAAAAATGCTTAAAAATTAAGATTAGCAAATTGGAACACTTGTTGCTTTTGTCTTGGATAAGAATTATTTTTAAGGAGAAAAATATGTCAAACCTAAATACTCAAATCTTTAACGCTAACTTAGAAAAACAAGGAACTTCAGTTTTAAATAGTAAGCATTTTATGGAACTTTTAAATTATTTAGAAGTTGCAAATTCAAACGAAGAAAAAGAACTAAACTATGCAAAGCTTTCAAGCAAAGTAAGTGAAATTTTAGATGATGCTCATAATGAAAATGCAGTTTTAAATGCTAAAAATATAGAAGAATTGTTAGTAATATTTAAAAACTTTAATCTTTCTCATGAAAATTTAAAACTTGATTGTGCAGCGCAATTGCAAAATTTATTTCCAAATTTAGCAAAAAATAATTTTTTAGTAGGTTAATTAATGTCAAATATCCAAGCAGGCGATGCTTTAAACTTACTAAGCATCGCTCCACAAAATGAAAATCCTAGCAAAGAAAGTACTAATTCACAAAGCGATGGAGAGGAATTTTTAAATTCCTTATTGCAAGCAATAAACGAAAAAGATGGAAGTTTACCAAAAGACTTTAAAGCACCACAAAAAGAAAATAAAAATGAGAGCTTAAAAGAAGCCATTGATGATAAAGCTCAACTAGATGAAAAAGATGCTATAAAGCTTTTTGAAGGTGCAAGTTTTATGCAAATTCTTTCTTTATTAGAGGTTTTACAAAGCGATAGCAAGGATATAAAATTAAACAAACTTGTCCAAGATAATACTGCTATTTTAGCTCTTGAAAAAAACTTGCACAAGTTAAAAAATATAAAAAATATTAATGAGCTTTTTAATATAGCAAAAGAGCTTGGATTAAATATAAAAAACATAAAATTTGAGCAAATTAAAGATTTAAAAGAAGCCTTTCCAAATCTTGACAAAAAAGGCTTCTTTAAAACACCAAATTTAAATAATAAAGACTTAATTGAACCACAAAAACAAAACAATACTAATGTTTTTCAAGATTTAATCAATCAAAAAATTACCAAACTTTTAAAAGAAGAACCAAATACAAGCAAAAATGCAAAAAGCAAAGAAAATGAAGGTGTTTCTTTGCTTTCTTCTGCTTTAAAAAATATAGAACTTCCAAAAAAAGATGTAAAAGCAAAAGAAAATATTCAAAACATAGATTTTAAAGAAAAATTAGTAGAAAAAATTCAAGATAACAAAGAAATCAAAGACACAAAAAATATAAAAAATATTAGTAAAAATGATAAACTAAATGATATTGAGCTTATCAATCTAACTCAAAATCCAAACTTAAAAAAAGAAATTAAAAACAAAGAAAAGATAGATTTTAAAGAGATATTAAAAAATGAAAAATTAACCACCAGCGAAGATAGCTTTAGTAAAAAAATAAGTTCTGTTTTAGAAAATTCAAAAGATTTAAAAACCGAATTAACAAATACAAAAAATATCCAAAATTTACAAAATCAAAATCAAGATTTGAAAATTAACTTAGAAAATTTACTAAACACTCAAGAAAAACAATTAAAAACAGATAAAAATACTCAAAACACAGACAGTTTTAGTGATATTTTTAAAAGCACTAAAGAAGTTATAAAAGATGAAAAAGATCATAGCGAGGAAAATTTAAATTCTTACGTGAAAGAAATGAATAGAGTTTCTAATAATTTTGTAAAAAATCAAAATATTCCTATGAAAGAAACTTTCAATGATTTTGCTCAAGAATTTAAAGAAAAACTAGAAAGTTATAAAGCGCCTATAACACGCTTTAGTATAACTTTAAATCCACACAATCTTGGAGAAGTAGAAGTTACCCTAGTCCAAAGAGGATCTAATCTAAACATCAGCTTTAATTCTAATCAAAATACTTTAAATCTTTTCATACAACATCAAGCTGAGTTTAAAAATGCTCTTGTAAATATGGGCTTTACAAATTTAGAAATGAATTTTAACAACCAAGAAAGAAAAGAGCAAAATAATCCACAAAAACAAAAAAATAACAACAATAAAGAAGATAAGGTGAATTTTGAAAAAGAAATTCAAGAAAAACCAAGCTTAGAGATGGTTTTAGCTAAATATTTTTAGTATGGAATATTTTTTGCTTTAAGCTTTAAAAACATATAAAAAAGGATTTTTATGTCAAATATAAATACACAAACTCTTCAAGGTCCTTTAGCAGCACTTAACACCAAAGATATGCCAAATGCTAAAGGAAATGCTAGAGCTGGGGAAGGCGATAGTGGGTTGATTTATAACCCTGGAGCAGAGCTTGACAAGGATGCATTTTTAAAGCTTCTTTTGATAGAACTTCAACATCAAGATCCAACTGATCCTATGGATACTGAAAAAATGCTTACTCAAACAGCACAACTTTCAGCACTTGAAATGCAAGATAATACTAATAAAACTATGACTCAGCTTGTAGTAGCAATGACTAAATTACAAAATTCTATTGCAGCAAGTACTGGTATGAGTGCATTAGCTGCGGTTGGAAAACTTGCAACGGTTAAGGATAATTATCTTGTAGTGGCAGATGATGATATACAATTTCAAATTAATATGTATTTACCACAAGAACCACAAAAAGGTAAAAAGACTGATATTGATATTGAAGGTTTTGAACTTAAGAAAAATGGTGAAGATAAACTAGATATCACAGGTAAGGTAGATAAAGAAATAGCAGGGCCTGGAGAAACTATATATGTAAAATTAGTTGATGATAAAGGCCAAGAAGAAACTGTTAAAGCAGTAGTTGGAGAAGATCAAACCTTTAAGGTTATAGGACATACTCCAAGCGTTGATATCAAAACAGCTAAGATTGATTCAGCTTATAAATCAGATAGTGAACCTGTAACATTTACTATTTATAATGAAGCAGGCGATCCTGTAAGAACAATGAAAGTTAAAGATATGACTGCAGGTATGAAACAAATTGTTTGGGATAGAACCGATGATAGTGGAAATCCTGTACCATCTGGAAAATATTATGTAAGAGCAAGCTATATAGGCGAAGATGGAACGACAGTAAACTCAACTTACGGTGCATACCCGATTACCGGTGTTAAATTTGAAGATGGCGAAGCTCTAGTTGGTATGGGCGGTAGCTGGGTTAAATGGGAAGATATTAAAGAAATTACAGGATAAAATCATGTTTACAGCATTTTATAATGGGGTAAATGGAGTAAAATCCCAAAGTTATGGTATAGATAATACTGCTCATAATATAAGCAATGTCAATACAGTCGGTTTTAAATACTCCGATGTAGCTTTCAAAGATGTATTTTATAGCACCATAACAACGCAATCCTATAACAAAGGTCAAACTGGTTATGGTAGTGTAGCAGGAGCTACTAATGATATTTTTGAACAAGGACCATTAGTTTCTACTGATAATGAATTTGATGTGGCTATTGCCGGAAAAGGATTTTTTGGTGTAAGTAATGGCAATGGGGTTTATTATACTAGAAATGGTGCTTTTAAACCTGATGCAAATGGCTTTTTAGTAGATTCAAACGGAAATTATGTGCTTGGAACTATGAATCCATCATTAAAAGAAATTCAACTAAGTGATAGAGTTTCAAATATGTTTGGTCAAGTTATGGGACAAAAAGTTACCACAGCTTGGAGTGGAACACCTGGACAGAATTTCCAAATGGGTGGAGTTAATACTCAAGGACCTATTTCTGTACCTAAAAATCTTTATTTGCCACCTCAACCGACGCAAAATATCACTTGGAGTGGCAATTTAGACACAAGCACCAAAACAGAAGCAGTAAATGTAGATGTAGATGCTTCTAAATTTGAATTTAGTAAAAATGAAGATGGTAGTGTAAAAATTTCAGGTAGTGTAAAAGATGAGCAAATTTATGGCTTAAAACCTGGCGATACTATATATTTTAAAATTACTGATGAAAAAGGTGCTAGTCAAACATTACAAGCTACCTTAGATGAGAATTTAGCTTTTAGTATTGATAATCAAAAACTAGATAAAGTAGATTTAGAAACAGCTAAGCTAGAATCATCTCATTTAAGCGTAGAAAAAGAAGTGGCTGATAGCTCAGAACTTTCTGCAAAATTAATCAATCCTGATGGTTCTATTAGTTGGGTAAGAGTTAAATTAGATAGAGTTTTACCACAAAATGGCACAGACTTAGAATACAAAGCTGTTGCTCAAGTGTATGATAATGATGGAAATAAAATAGGTGGAACTACCGAGGGCTTAATCACCTTTAATGAAGCTGGAGCTTTAGTTTCTAATACCTTAAATTCAGTAGATAACAACGGCACAAGAGTTAATATAAATCTTGGTTCATATTATGATCCAAATATACCAAATTCAGGTTATGATGGACTTCATGCCTTACAAAACAAACAACCTTCAGTACATACACAAACAGATGGTAAAGGCGAAGGGTTTTTAAATAATTATTCTATTAACACAGATGGTACTATCATTGCCACTTTTACTAACGGCGATCAAATAGCCATGGCAAAACTTGCTTTGTTTAATTTTACAAACGAACAAGGCTTAGAAAAGCTAGGAGAAAATCTTTATGGACAAACTAGCAACAGTGGCAATCCAACCTTTTTGCTTGATGCTAATGGAAATTTCAGCACAGCAATCTTTAAAGGCTCTTATTTAGAGCAATCTAATGTAGATTTATCGGTAGCTTTTACAAATTTAATTACTTTACAAAAAGCTTATGATTCAAGTAGTAAAAGCATCACAACAGCTGATCAAATGATACAAAAAGCAATCAACATGAAACGCTAATTTTAGCCTTTCATGATGGTTCTTTTGAATTTTTTTCTAAAATATATTTTATTTCTTGCTCAAAAAACTCATACACCCTAAGTTGTACCAAAGCTTCTTCTTCATTTTTATCCATTAAACGCTCAAGCCTATGGAAATTAATCTTTTTTGCATATCTTGGATTTTTCTTTAAAAGCAAAGCAATATTTTTAAGTAAAGCATCTAAACTAAGCTCATTTTTTAAAACTCTATCTACATATTCTTTAGAAGTTTGTACTAAAATCGCCTGCCTGCTTTTATCATCTGGATAAACTTCATTTGCAATATCAGCCAAAACTTGCCAAATTTCTGCTTTTATATTTTTATTTGCCACGATAATAGCAGCAAAAGATTTTGCTCTAAATTCTAAAGACAAATGACTAGGAACAAAAAATTCTCTAAATTTAGATAAAAAGTTTGCAAATATACTCAACATGCTTCACCTCAATGTTTTTTAAGATATTTTAAGGTATTATTTCAACTGCCTTCTCTTAGACCTGTGCAATGCTATTTTTAAGCACCGCTTCAGGGTGGGAACACAGCAGAGCACTTAGACTTAGTGTGTGCCGCAGTCATCTGGGAGAGGGTTTTTAAAGTTTAAAATACCCTTTAATATCCTCACAAATTCTAAAGAAATTTACCCCGTTAATAGTCGGATTTGTTTTAAAATACTCATACATTCCCACAAAACCACTTTCAAGCTCTTTAGACTTTACTCCATAGCTAATCGATAAAGCTGCTTCTATAAAAGCTGCTAATTTATCACAATACTTCAAAGCCTTTCCATCAATAGCCTTAAAACGATCCTCATTAACCGCATCTAAACTACCACTATAAACACTTGGTTTGTTATTAAAAATACGATTTTCAAATTCATTTTTTACAAAGGCACTTTCTTCATTTTGTCCTTCTCTAATACCAAGTATATAGCTAAATTCTTCTCTAAAAGATAGTGGTATAAAAGGTAAAATTTTCTCATTAATAAGCTTCATTTCATACTCATTGATGATTTCATTTAAACCATCTATGCCATATTTTACCGGAGAGATGATATCTCTAGTTAAACTTTCAGGCAAATCATGAAACAAAGCGCAATAAAAATTGCTTTCTATTCTACCATCGCATGCTTTTACTTCTAAAGAATAAAAATAAGACAAAATAGCCACCACAAGCATATGTCCTAAAACCGCAGTTTCAGGAATCCTTGGAGTTTGCGCCCATCTTTTTTGAAAACGCAAGCGTCCGCTTAGATCGATTATTTTAGAAATTTTTTGATTAAGAGCTATTTTTCTTGCACCGATTAATTCATAATAATCTTCTAATTCTTCTTCAACCTTAGCCTTAATCTCATCAATATCACTTAAAAACGAGCTAGTTTGATAAACTATATTAAACTCCCACCTTGTCGCAAAATACGAAGCAGCTTTTAAAATAAGCCTTTCTTTCGCATAATCTTTACCTTGTAAAAAAAGCTCATAGCGTTTTAAAAACTCACCATTTTCAATATCTTGAATCATCGGTGCGATTTTACTTAACACCCAAGCACTTACTTGCTCATTTTTTGCACGCGTTATTTCATGGTACACATCAGGGCGTATATCAGTCACTACTACCCTACTTAAAAACTCAAAAATCCCAGCTTCTATGATAAAGCGCATATTGACATCTTTTTCCATTTTAGCAATGAAATAAGCAATGATAAATTTATGCGCTTGTTTATCAAGCTCGACTAAATTTGTCATTCTAGGATAATCATTCCATCTTGATATAGAAGCTGCTTTAAAAATATGCTCTATTAATTCTACACTAATCATTTATTTCCTTTTTTTGCTGTGATTTTACTTTATTTTATAATCTTTAGCAAATTTTATTTTGATATTATGATTTAATGTTTTATTATTAAGTAATACAATAAGAAGAATTTGAGATTAACAAGCTTATGTCAATAAAAATTATAAAACTAGCTTTAAATCATCAAAAAAGCTCTTTTGTTTTATAGAGTGTATATCCTTCATAGTAATAGCTTGCGTCAATCCCTCTTGCAAAAATATTAAAACTATGAATATCATCACTCAAAGCATTTTGAAGTAAAATTTTTATCTCTACATCTTTAATAGGACTTCTTTGCATAGCCATTATATAATCATCTTTATCAATCAAACTCCAATCAACCACCTTTTTTAACTCTTTTTTAAGTATTAAATCAAGCCAAATTCTCATACTTCTGCCATTTCCTTCCCTAAAAGGATGAGCTACATTCATTTCTACATATTTTTCTACAATTTGTTCAAAGCAAGATTGCTCCATGAGTTCTATTTTTTTAATTGCTTCATGTAAATAAACAGCAGGAGCAAATCTAAAATTTCCTTTTGAAATATTTACCTCTCTTATTTTTCCTGCAAAATCATAAATATCTTCAAATAATTTTTGATGAATTATCCTTAAGCTTTCAAAACTTCCTGCTTTTAATGTATCTAAAAAACCACTTTCAAATAAAGCTTTTGCCTTTAGTTTGCTTATTCTTTCTTCTTCTTTGGCTAATTCTAGTTGATTTTTTATACCAAGTTTATTTGTAAGTATCATTTTAAACCTTTAAAGTTTATATTTTATAAGATATTTAATATAAACTTTATTAAATTTATGACTTAAAACTCTTTTGTTTCGTTTAACTTAAGATAAATTTCATCATTTTTACTAAGCTCTTTATGATGATAAATGCTAAAAATATGTCCTTCCAAACTCACATTTATTTCATAAAAATCCCCATAAAACACGCATTCTAAAACACTAGCTTTTAAAGGGGTTTGTGAAGTTGAAATTTGTATATCATTAGGGCGCAAAATGCCATTTTTACTTTGCAAATATGCTTTGAATTTCTCATCTAAAATTGTATTTGGATCTATAAAAAATGCCTCGCCCAAAAAGCAAGCACTATCTATATTTTTAGGCTTATAAAAAAGCTCTTTAGCGCTTCCATAGTCTAAAATTTTCCCATCCTTAATCAAAGCGATATTATCTGATAAATAAAAAGCATCATCTTTATCATGTGTGACAAAAATAGCACTAAGCTTATGTTCTTTCAAGATATTTTTGATTTCTTTGCGCATTTTAATGCTTAAAGTGTGATTTAAATTTGAAAAAGGTTCATCAAAAAGTATGATTTTTGGCCTCGCGACTATGGTTCTTGCTAGTGCTACTCTTTGGGCTTGCCCGCCGCTTAGCTCATTTGGATAGCGCTTTAAAAGTGTATTTAAATTTAAAATTTCTAAAACTTCATCAAGTCTTTGTTTTTGCTCATTTTTACTTAAAGAGCTTATACCAAAGCATATATTTTCTTCTACATTTAAGTGCGGAAACAAAGCATAATCTTGAAACAAAACTCCCACATCACGCTCTTGTGGGGCTAAATACACATTCTTAGAGGCAACTAGTTTACCCCCTATACAAATACTACCATCATTGATTTCAAAAAAACCTGCTATACAACCAAGCAAAGAACTCTTACCACAGCCACTTTCTCCCAAAATACTGACAATCTCGCCTTCTTTTAAGCTCAAAGAAATTCCTTTTAAAACCTCTGTTTTTCCAAAAGATTTGTAGAGATTGTCAATTTTTAAGATTTCCATTATTGTCCTTTTTGGTTGTTTTTATTTTGCAAATAATGCATTAAAAATGTAGGGATAATCCCAAATAACACTATAATCAAAGATGGCAAAGAAACATTGTAAATTAACTCATTTTCACTATAAGCAAATACAAGCGATGAAAGCGTTTGAAAACCTGAAGGTGAAAGTATAGTCGAAATAGGCAATTCTTTTAAAATATCCACACAAATAATCACCACAGCTAAAGCTAAATAATGCTTCATCAAAGGAAAATGAATTTGAGTGAAAATTTTAAATGGTTTTGATTTTAAGGTTAAATTTGCATAGTCTATATTTTTAGAAATTCGCTCATAGCCTGATTGAGTTGCAAAAATCCCTGAAGCTAAAAATCTCACAAAATACCCAAAAAACAACACCAAAAATCCACCACCTATGGCATATTCAAAAGATAAAAGATCAAAAATATAATTTAACACACCCAAAATCACTAAAATTCCCACAGCCACCACAGCTCCAGGTAAAGAATACCCCAAAGTCGTAAGCCAAAGAATGATTTTAGAAGCTTTTGTATCATTTAAACGCACCACAAAACACAAATAAAATGCCACTCCCACAATAGCAAAAGAACTCACCAAAGCCACACTAAGGCTATAAAATGCAGGTGTTAAGACATTGCTTAAATTTTGCATAAAATCAAACCCAGCCCAATAAACAAGCCATATAATAGGCACGACAAAAGCTAAAAATGCCACCAAAAAGCACCATAAAAAGGCTAAGAATGCCTTTAAGCCTTTTAACTCATCTTTTGGAGTAGGTAAAAATACATTTTGATTAAAGCCTTTTTTACCTCTTTGAATTTTTTCTAAAAGCATTAAAAGTGCAATAAACACGAGCAAAGCCACGCTTAAAGCCACAGCACTCACTTCATCACCGCCACTTCCCCATGTTCTAAAAATTCCTGCACTAAAAGTATCTACACCAAAATACGCCACCAAGCCATAATCACTCAAAACCTCCATAGCCACTAACAGCAAAGCACCCACTATACCCACACGGCAAAATGGCAAAATCACTTTAAAAAATGTTTTTAAATTAGAAGCCTTAAGTGTTTTAGCACTTAAAATGATATTTCCAAGTCCATAAGCAAAAGTATTTTTAGCAAAAAAATACACATAAGGATAAAGTGCAAAAGATAAAATCACAATCACACCATATGCATTCATGATATCTATACGCCTATCAACACCTAAAAGCGTGGGAATTAAGCCTTGAAATTCAAACAAATCAATCCAAACAAAACCCATCACATAAGAAGGTATTGCCAAAGGTAAAATCAAAAACCATTCAAAAAATTTCGAGCCAAAAAATTTATAAAAAGCTATCAAATAAGCACTAACTAAACCTATAATCAAACACAGCACTAAAGTACCAAACAATATAAAAGCACTACCAAAAATATATCGTGGCAATACATTTTTACTCAAATGTTTTAAGGTGTTAATATCTATAAAAGGAAGGTGTAAGATAATAGCAAGTATAGGCAGTATGATTAAACTACAGAAAAAAAAGGTGGCAAAAGACCACCTTAGACTTAAAAATTTCAAATTTTATTTTTCCTTAAAATTATTTCCATTGAACTTCATCAAAAATCATTAAAGCTTCTTTAGCATTACCCCAGTAAGCTTCAAAATTTGGTTTTTCGATTTTAAACTCGCCCCATGATTGTAAAATTTTAGCAGGTTTTACTTCTTTATTTACCGGATACTCATAGTTTTGGTTTGTTAAAATTTCTTGTGCTTCTTTTGAAAGCATAAACTCGATAAATTTAACAGCAGCTTCTTTATTTTTAGAAGTTTTTAAAACACCTATACCACTTACATTGATATGCGTTCCTCTATCATCTTGGTTTGGAAAAATCACTTTTACTGAATTTGCAGCTTCAACATCTTTAGGATTTTTTGAATTTGCCAAGTGTCCTAGATAATAACTATTTGATATAGCTACATCGCCTTCTTTTGCATAGATTGCACGAATTTGATCACGGTCCCCACCTTTTGGAGTGCGTGCAAGATTATTTGCTATGCCTTGCGCCCATTCTTTTGCTTTTTCTTTACCCAAAGTATCAATCATTGCACTTAGCAAAGAGATATTATAAACATTATTTGAACTTCTTACTAAAACTTTACCTTTAAATTTAGGATCAGTTAAATCCTCATAAGTTTTAATCTCTCCATCTTTAATTCTATCTTTAGAAGCGATGATGATTCTTGCTCTTGTTGTAAAAGCATACCATTCGTTGTTTTTACCTCTTAATTCTTTTGGAGAAAGTTTTTCTAACTCAGGTGAGCTAACTGATACAAAAAGATTATTTGTGCGAACTTGTTCTAAATTTCCCGCATCAGCAGTCATAAACAAATCTGCCTTTGAATTTTTACCTTCAACTTCTAATCTTTTAGCAAGCTCATTAGCTTTAGCTTGCACCACATTTACGCTAATGCCTGTTTTTTCTTGAAATAATTTGAAAATTCCTTTATCAGAATCATAATGACGATGAGAATAAATCGTAAGCTCTTGAGCGCTTAAACTCATAGCAGCTAGTAAAGATAGTAAAACTACTTTTGCTTTCATTTTATAAAATTCCTTAATTTAAATTTTGAAATTGATAAGGATTATTATATTAATAATTCACTTTATATTTACTTAAATTGATACACATAATCATTTTAAAATAAAATAATACAAAATTAACATAAATCAAGATATTTTTTCTCTTATTTTTATATAATCACCAAAAATACAATATACAAAGGAGAAAAAATGACACAAGAACAAATTCAAATCATCAAAGATTGTGTGCCGGTTTTACAAAAAAATGGCGAAGTTTTAACTAAAGAATTTTATAAAATCATGTTTGAAGAATATCCTGAAGTAAAGCCTATGTTTAATATGGAAAAACAAGCTTCAGGAGAGCAACCAAAAGCTTTAGCAATGGCTATTTTAATAGCAGCAAAAAATGTAGAAAATTTAGAAAATATGAGAAGCTTTGTTGATAAAGTAGCTATCACTCATACAAAATTAAATGTCAAAGAAGAACATTACCCTATAGTAGGTACTTGTCTTTTAAAGGCTATTAAAGTAGTATTAAATGCAGATGAAACTACATTAAAAGCTTGGGAGGAAGCTTACAAAGCTATCGCACAATTTTACATAGACATTGAAAAAGAAATTTATGCAAAAGCTAAGTAATCATAGGCTTTGATTTTCAAAGCCTATTTTAAAAACGCTATCCCTGCTTTAGCTATTTTTACATCCTCATCTAAGTGTGCTCCACCCACACCTATACCACCAACAACAACTCCATCTATAAAAATCGGCACCCCACCAGGCATAATGGAAAACTTATCATCTAAATAACGAATATCCTCAGGTATTTTACCCTCTTTTACACCTTTAAAAATAACTGCTGTTTCTCTTTTTTGTGAAGTGGCTGTGTAAGCTTTTTTATAACTAGCATTAAGCGTATGTACACCCGCTTTATCATCTCTTAAAACCGCTAAAATTTGACCGGATTTATCTACTATGGTAATACTTACATGAAAGCCATTTTTTCTTGCTTCTTTCTTTGCAAGCTCCAAAATCCCTTCAACCATTTGTGTAGTTAGCACAGGCTCTTTTACAAGCTCAAAAGATTTTGCCATCAAACTTACTCCTAAAAATACACATAAAATAAGTAATTTTTTCATTTTTTTCCTTTAAAATTTTTCTACTGCATTTTTTGCTAATTCTTTTATATCGCCTTTTAATTCACAAATTTGACCATTTTGTGCGAGTAAAATTCTATCAGCCATATCAAAATACACATCATCATGAGTTATAGCAAATATAGTAATACCTTTTTGCTTTAAAAGTGGCAAAAGTTTAGTATAAAAAAACTTCCTAAACATAGGATCTTGATCAGCAGCCCACTCATCTAAAACCAAAATATCTCTTTTTTCAAGCAAAGCATTAAGCATAGCTAGACGCTTTTTTTGTCCAGCTGAGAGCTTTATAGTGCTAAAAGTATTTTCTACAAGCTCTACTTTTTCATTAAGTTCTAAAATTTCAAGCCAGTATACTAAGTCCTCTTTGCTAAATTTTTCATCTTCTAAAACATGCTCAAACAAATGAAAATCACTAAAAATCGCACTAATTAAACTTCTATACTCATACATATTTTCCGAAGTTACTTTTTCATCATCTAAAAAAATGCTTCCTTTAAAATCTGTAAAAAGCCCTGCTAAAATCATAGAAAAAGTAGATTTACCGCTACCATTTTTACCTATTAAAAATACACATTCGCCTTTTTTAAGCTCAAAATTTACAGGTTTTAGTGCAAATTTTTCATTGTATGCAAAAGATACATCTTTAAAAGAAAGTTTTTGCCAAGTTTTTTTATTTTGACTGAGTTTAAACTCATGAGAATAATTTTCTAAATTTAAATTTGAAATTTTATCTAAAGCGATTTTTGCCATCATAAGCGTAGGAAAACTTCCTATCATAGCTCCAAGTGGCGCTCTTAAAAAAAGCACACTTAAAGCAATAGTCGTAGCACTTTGCAAACTAGCAAGCTCATAATTTAAAGCTATATAAAACTCCACTCCTACTAAAGCTAGCATGGCACTATTGCTCCAGTTGTTAGATAAAATATGCAAGATATTTCCCATAGTGGAGCTTTTTTTCTTTTTCAGAGCATTTTTTTCAAACTCATTTTCATAATAATACTTTGCTCTTAAAGGATTTAAGGTTAATTCCTTATGTCCTTGTAAAATATTTTGATAGTTTTTTTGCAAAGCATCATCATTTTCTCTAGCATTTTTAAAATAAAAATACACCCTACTCATCAAAAAATTATCCACCAAAAAAACACACACTATCCACGCTAAACACAAAAAGAAAATTTCTAAAGAAAGATAAGCTATATAAGCACTTACACAAATAATCAAAACACTTGATTGTATAAATTCAGGAAGCCTTAAAAGCCCAAAAGAAATACTACGCACATCATTATTCAAAGAAGCTAAAATTTTTGCTTTAGTAGTGTTTAAAATACTCAAAACACTTGTATCTAAAATTTGCTTTACAACCCTTCTTTGCATTTTAAAAATAAAACTTTGCCCAAACGAACTTAGAGCAATTTCTACAAAAGAAGAACTCGCAAAAAATACAAGCAATAAAAGCACAAAATACACGATAATATTTGAGTTTTCAAGGCTAGTTTTTAATAAAAACTCATTAATAAAAACCAAAGTCAATACACCTAGTAAGCTTGTAAAAATACTAAAAAGCAAAAAAAGAATGATTTTTAACTTGCTTTCTTTAAATAAAAAAATTAAAAATTTCATTTAATCTAAACCTTAACTCTAAAAGCAAATTATATAACAAAAATATACATAATAAATTATTTATATTGTTTATGTTTATTTGTTTTTATTTAACTATAAATAAATTTTGCTATAATATATTTGAAAATTACATATTGATATTAATAATTATTTAAGGATAGCTGATGTCTAGTTTTTCTAACCATATTCTTTTATCTGGTATTGTTATTTCTATCTTATTTGATCAAAGTCTAGCGCTACCCAGTGGTGGTAAATTTACACATGGAACTAGTGGTTCTATTAGCATAAATGATAATCATATGAATATCCACGGAAATGGGCAAAATTCTGTAATACAATGGGGGGGGGGATTTAGCATAGGTAAAAACGAAAGTGTAAATTTTAATGGCTCTAACAAAAACTACCTAAACATTGCTCATGGTACAAATAAATCCACCATAGAAGGTTTATTAAATGCAAGTGGCAATAATGTCTTTTTAATCAATCCTAATGGAGTAATCGTAACTAAAACAGGAACTATCAATGCTAATCGCTTTGTAGCTTCAACCTCATCAATAAGTTCTGATGAAATGCAAAAATTTGCAAATGGAAAAACAAACACCATACAATCACCCATTATAAAATTAGATAAAAACAATGGTAATGTAGTCAATATGGGAAATATTAACGCTGAAGAAGTTGTCTTTATAGGAAATAAAATTTTATTAAATTCAAATATTAAAAATTCAAATGATTTATTAACTAAAATCAACTCAAAAAACATCAAACTTATAGGAAACGAAATAGACATTGATGCATCAAATATAAACGCAAATTCTTTATCAAAATTAGAAGTAAGCGCTAAAGAAAGAGGTTCTATATATTTAAATGCTAGTGGATATTACTACGATCCTAATTCTTTTGCAGTTTTTGATAAACTTAAACAAACTGATTTTCAAAATATAAAACATAATAATAGCTCCTTTAACATATATGATTTTGTAGGAATATCATCAGATGTTGATTGGTGGCATTTTGCCAAAGGTTGGAATGAAAATAAAAAAGATTTTAGAAATACAGCTACTGAATACAGACTAACAAATGATATAGATTTTAAAGGAAAAAACTATGCAAATTACTGTATAGAAGGATATGGTTGCACCAATATGATAGTAGGATATAAAGATCCTATTTACAATGATGATTGGGAAATTATAGAAGATAATAGCTTTTATAATAAAATTTTTGACGGACAAAATTTTGCTTTAAAAAATATATTCATAGATACAAATGTATTATCAGATTCTTTAAGATATGTTGGTATATTTGGAAATGCCAATGGTTCTGAATTTAAAAATATAATAATTGATTATAACGATAATTCTATTCTATCAAACTCAATGTATACTGGAGGTTTTATAGGATATGCAAGTGGTGGCAGTAAATTTGAAAATATAGAGTTAAAAAATATCTCTAAAATCTCTACACAAAATAAAAACAACCTCTACGCAGGAGGTTTTATAGGATATGTTAATGGTGCTAACTTTAACAAGATTGATATAAAATCAATAAGAGAAATCAGCGGTATTAGCCTTGAAAATAGATCACATATTGGAGGTTTTGTAGGTGGAATTAACAATGGAAAATTTGAAAATATAAACATATCACAAATAAATAAAATTATTAATGATAAAACAACAAAAGCAACATATACAGGTGGTTTTGCCGGAGAAGTATGGGGAGGAAAATTTAGCAATATCGATATAAGACAAATTGATGAAATTAATGGAGGTTTTGTTACAGGTGGTTTTTCAGGTAATATAGGCTATGCTGATCTTGAAAATATAAATTTAGATATAAACAACATAACCTCCACTTTTACTACTTTACGCCATACTTATGCTGGCGGATTTGTAGGAAGTATTGATTCTGGTGATACTTATTTTAAAAACATCAATGTGCGTGTTAAAAATGTAAAAAGCATTAGTCAAGATAACAAAGATGGCTCGTTGGAAGAAGATTTTTTTGATACAGGAAATGCTTATGCTGGCGGGTTTGTAGGTTTTGCTAATGGAGGTGTTTTTGATAATATTAGCATAGAAGCTGAAAAAATAGAAAGCATTAATAATAACTCCATGGAAGGCACTCGTGCTGCAAGCGGTGGTTTTGCAGGAAAAATAGAAGGATATAGAAGTGATAATTTATCTCTTTCAAATATCACAATAAAAAATATTGACACTATTTCAGGCAAGATTGAAAAAGACAAAAGCGGAATGGTGAATGTTGGAGGTTTTGCAGGATGGATTCAAAAAGAAGGCAAGGGAAGTTTTTCTGACATAAGCATATATGATATAAAAAATATACAAGCTTATGGACAAAAAGACTTTGCCAATGCTGCTGGGTTTATCGGATATATTGAAGGGCGTTCAATGTTTCAAAAATTTAATTTAGATTTTAAAAATATATATTTATTTTTTGAAAATGACGCTCAAATACAATCTTTTGCAAGTGATGGTAAAAATTTAAGTGGAAAATTTATTAGTGCCTATAACGATAAAAATGTAAATTTAGCTTTTAAGAATATACATATTTATCATCATGAAAATGATTTTAATGATGTTTTTAGCGACTTAAAATTATGGAAAGATATGAAAATTAATATTCATACCTATAATGATGATAATAAAAATTTAAAATTTGAAGATTTTTTAAGTAAAGATAATACAATAGCAAGACCTATTATAGAACTACCAAAAAAACCAGATTTTTCAAATAAAATAGAAATTAATTACCCAAATATAGACAATATCATACAAGAAGAAGCCATCCTTGGTAAAGATGATTTATATGAAGATGTCATCAAAAATGAAATTCTAGCAGATCTTATCAATCAGCATTATAAAATATATATTGATGTTTTATTGGATATGTTAGCAGAAAAAGATTATAATCTAATGACAGAAGATGAAAAAGTAGATTTTGTAGCAAAATACTTCATCAAAGATACGGCAAATAATAAATCACAAGCCTTGAAGATAGTTCAAAGTTTAGATTTTATAATGGCTTATCAAAACAACGGATTAAATAATGCAAATGATGATAAATTTGAAGAAGGTGTAAAAGATTTTTATCAAAACAATATAAAATCAAATATAGACAAAACAATTGAGAAAAAAATAAGTATATTAGAAATTCTAAAAGGAGAGTTAAAAGATATAGTTTTAAATTCACAACAACTTCTAAAAGAATTGGAAAATATAAAATTACAACTTCAAATAGCAGAAAAATCTTATAATGACTATATAAAAAACAATTCTTCACTAGATCCTAATAAGCTAGCTCAATTACTTAAAAATATCAATATGCTAGAAAAACAACAAGAAACAATAGCTTCCAAATTAGGATTAGCAGAAATTAAAAATAAAATAGAATATCAACACAATAAAGGTAGTTTTTTAATAATGGGAGATTATCAATATGACTTATATAAACCTATTTTAGAAAGCATTGATCTAACACCTAGTATTCCGGTTGAACCTGATTTGCCTTGGACTGATCTAACACCTAGTATTCCTAGCATTCCTACACTAGAAAACAATCAAGCAAAATCAAGTCTAAACAATAATCAAAACTATCCTGCAATGATTAATGACAATATTGCTAATTTATTTTTATTTAATTCTTTAGGAGATGATTTAGTTAAAGATGAAATAATAATCAAAGAAATCGGGGAACTTGATATAGAAGCTCGTAAAAAAACTTGTATTGTAAGCGATGGGTTTAAAGCTATGAACCCTTGTGCTAATTAAAGAAAGTTAAATGCATAAGATTATTGTTTGCACTTTAATCTTAGCATGCGCTTTACGAGCTACAAATGATATATAAAAATAATAGAATTATCCCCTGATAGAAATATACCACAAAACAAAGCTTTAAAAGAAAATTTAAAAACCGAACAAAATTATGAAAAATTTCAAGATGCTAGAGAAATCATAAATACACACCAAGAACATTATGAAAAAGAAATACTTACTCACTATAATTTTCACATCACAAACAAAGGAATTGATTTTGAAAATTTAGGAATTGAAGAAGAGGAATTACATAATCTCATATTAAATTATGAACAGAAAAAATTTAATATCCAAGATTTGCAAGATGTATCAAATATTGTTGCTTATTATTTTCAAATTAATGGCTATCCTGCAGCAACAGTGTTTATTCCACAACAAAATTTTGAAGATGGCGATATAGAACTAAACATTGCTTTAGGGGTATTTGGAAAACACATAATAGAAAACAAAACCTCGATCAAAGATCATTTCATAAAAGATAAATTAGATAAAAAACTTAAAGGTAGAATCATCTCCACTAAATTAATAGAAGATAGCGCATATAAAGTCAATGAAATGTATGGGGTACAAACCCTAGCAGGTTTACAAGCAGGAGAGAATGTAGGAGAAACTGATGTAGTTATAGAAGTAATTCCTGATACCAAGGCTAATGTATTATTATATGCTGATAATTATGGTATTGAAAGTTCTGGTAAATATAGAATAGGCATCAGCATGGGATTTAATTCCATACTTAATATGGGAGATTATTATAATTTTTACTTACAATCAAGCAATGAAAAACAAATCAACTATGGAGCTAGTTATACTTTCTTTTTAGGAAATTTAAAAATCACTCCAAGTGTATCAAAAGGAAATTATTCCTTGGGAGAAGATTATGAAAATGCCGGATTTTAGTGGTACTTCTAGAAATTTCGGTATAGACTTTTCTTATCCTGTATGGATTAATACTAATTCATCTTTATACTTTACTTCAAGTATTTATCATAAAATACTTAGTGATACAAGTGCAGGATTTTTAACTTTTAATAAGCATTCTAATGTAGGTAGCATAGGTTTAGAAGGTTTATTTAGAAATTTTCATAACACTTTTATTTATAGTACCAAAATTAACCTAGGCAAGGTCTATGACGATGGGGTTAATTTTTTAGGTACTAATTATAAAAATAATAGTAAAGGCTTTGGTTGGTTTAGAAAACTCAATGCTAGTGTGAATAATTATTATAGTATTAATGAGTATATTACTCATACTTTAAATATAAACTATCAAAAGGTATTAGGGAATTTTGAATTAGATTCTTCTGAGAGTTCATCTTTAGGTGGAGCTTATGGAGTAAGAGCTTATGATAATGGAGAAGGTGATGGAGATAATACCATAGTAGCTAACTTTGGTATAAGAATAAATATACCAAATACGAATTTTTATTTTACTCCTTTTTATGATGTAGGTTATGCTTGGTATGAAAAAGATTCAGGGGATAGATTAGCAGATGAGCATTTTTTAGATGCAGTAGGTTTACAAGTACTTTATAATAAAGCTAATGAGTATTATATAAAGCTTGATGCAGCTAGAGCATTACATCAATATAAATACGATGATGATCATAGAATGAAATTATATTTAAGTGGTGGGGTGTATTTTTAACTACCACTTAGAAAATACACTCTAGTAGCTAAATCTTTAAAAGCTTTAGAGTGGATTAGACCTTGACAAGCTTTGGATTTTGAAGTGCTTGCAAATTCACTTTGGCTAAAAGCATTTAAAGCTTCATCTAGTTGAGTTTTTATACTTTGATTTTTAGGATCTTTCAAAGCTTGATTTTTTAAATCTGCTATATTTTGGGCTTTGCTTTTTTGAGCATTATCTACTATAAGCGCTAAAAGCAAAATGCTTTCTTTATCCACAAAAAGCACCTTAAAACACTGTTCATCATTTCCCACGCTAAAATCAAGTTCTTTGGTGGAATTTTGCAAAGTTGATAAATCTTCATTTTTTATATTTGCTACATTACTCATCAAAGCTATACTTGAAAGACTTTCATTTTTTAACACATAAGAACTTATATCATTTATAAAAATTTTTAAATTTCCTAAAGCTTGAGCTGTGCTTGCTTCATCTTTACTTGTGCTAAATTTTGGCAGAGCAACTGCTGCTAAAACCCCAAGTATAATCACCACAAACACAAGCTCTATAATAGTAAAAGCTTTTTTCATAATACACCTTGTAAGTTTTTTACTTTAGGGCTTATAAGATCATCTTCAACACTTACAAATTCTTTACGCTCATAAGCCTCACAAGCTGCCCTTGCTATCATCAAAGCATTGTCTGAGCAATACTCAAGTGGAGCTAGCAAAAGCTCACATTGATAGTTTTGGCATAAACGCTCTATTTGACTTCTTAAGCTTAAATTTGCACTAGCTCCACCCACTATGCCAAAACGCTTAAATTTATACTCTTTAAAAATTTTTTCTAGCTTGTTTAAAATATGCGCTATGGCTGCTTTTTGAAAAGCAAAGGCAATTTTACTTTTACGCTCCAAACTTAATTCTTCTTTTAAAATTTCCAAACGCACTTGGTTTTTAAGCCCTGAAAAACTATAAGCTAAATCTTTTGAATGAAGCAAAGGTATGCTAAATTCTAAATCACTTTCTTTTACATTTTTAGCTAAATTTTCTATGATAGCCCCACCAGGATAACCAAGTCCCATCATCTTAGCTACTTTATCAAAACTTTCTCCAAAGCTATCATCATTTGTTCTTGCTATTTCTGTGATTTTACCTTGCTTATCGATAAAAAGTACCATAGTATGCCCACCACTTACAAGCAATACACCCATATCAAAACTAGCTTTTTTATCTAAAAACATAGAATAAATATGCCCTTTTAGATGATTAATCTCAATGAGCGGTAAATTTAAACTAACAGCAAGCATTTTAGCCATAGCTACCCCACCTATCAAACTCACACTAAGACCAGGTTCATTTGTAACTGCTATGGCGCAAAGTTTATCAAAGTATTTTTGGCATCTTTTTAAAATCTTAGGTAAAGCTTCACTATGTAATCTTGCGGCAAGCTCGGGCACCACCCCTCCATAAGCACTATGAGCATTTTCTTGAGAAATCTTTGTATGAAAAATGCATTCAAAGCTGTTTTTATCTATGATAGCAATAGAACTATCATCACACGAGCTTTCTATAGCAAGGATTAGGCTTTTCATTGAAATTCCACTAAAATCATACCGATAAATTTGTCTTTTTCTTCTGCTTTTTCTATGGCTTTTGCAGGTATGTTTGCTTTTTTGATTTCTTTAAAATTTGTCTTTTTTTCTAAGGCTTGATCGGCTAAATTTGCATTCTTTAGCTCATAAAATTCCACTCTATAAATTTTTCTTTTTTTATCTAAAGAATAACGACTTTGCATTTGATTTTTACTTATCTCTATACCGCTTTCATCATTACCCCTATCAAAACCTATGACATTAACCCTTACACCTACAATAGAAGGAATTTTAAAGCTATTTTTTACCATGATTTTTTGAGCAAAATTTGTTTGTATATTTTTTCCATCTACTATCATTTCAACGCTTTCTAAGGCATTTGAAAATTCAAAATATTCAGGATACAATCTAGTTTGCAAGCGATTGCCGTAATTGACTGAGTATGAATTAGCATTTGAAATCACTGCTGTAATTTCATTGCTTGCTTCATAATTTAAAGCTTGGTTGGTGGGAAAAGGTAAAAAATTCACTCTATTAGCGGGTTTGTCAAGATAAAGTAAAATTTTATCATTAAAAAGTCTTACTTCCAAAGGCTTTTCAATGGCTCTATAAACCCCATTTGGAGTTAGATCAAAAGTTCTTTGAAATTCTATATTTGCCTTTTTTAGATAATACTCCACCGCCAAAAGATGATAATACACTCTTAAATGTGTTGGTAAATTTTTACTCGCTTCATTAGCAAAGGCTGCTTTGTGATTTGACACTACAAAATAAGTTAAAGCCTTTAGCATATCTTTGTCATTGCTTTCTTGGGTTTTGGTGTTTTTTAAATGATATTGATGTTCTTCTTTTACTAAGGCTTTATTGATATTTTCTACCGCTTCTTTAGCTATGCTTTCTAAGTCTGCATATTTTGTAGAATTTACCTCACTTTGATCAATAATGCTAGTGTTACCCCAGCGGTTTGGATTTTTATCTTTGCTTTCATATTGAGGTCTATAAAAACCACTTCCATCGTGCAAATTTATGACCATATTAACTTCAGGGTCTAAAATAAGCTTTTTTATACGCTCTATGGTGTGAAAATCAGGATCACTTTCATCTATATGGGCAAATTTTCTATTTAAATCTCCAAAATTTCCCCTATTTCTAGCGATAATACTTTCAAAAGCCAAATTTGGCGCAACGATAATTTTACCTTTAGTGATATTATAATCACTCAAAAGCAAGCTAGCTGCATGAAACCCACCTGGCTCATCTCCTTGTATGCCTCCAAGGATTAAAACTGTGTTATTATCATCTAAACTTTTTCCATTTTCTTTCACACTAAATTCTAAAGCAAAAACTGCATTTATAAAAATCAAAATACTTAAAAAATATCTCACTTCATTTCCTTATCTAAATAAAGCCTTACTTGTTTATCGTACTCAAAAACATCTTCAATTTGGTTAATCTTTGGCACACCAAAATGATCTAATGCTTTAAAAATTCCTTTAGCTATGTCTAAAAACTGTGCTTTTTGGGCTAAAAATTGATACACCATATACTCATTTGCACTATTTATAATCACACCCAAATCAGGCTCTTTCAAAAGTTCATCTTTGAGTGAAAATATAGGATATTTTTTTAAACTAATTTTTTCAAATTTTAAACTTGGTATAGCTAATAAATCTAAATTTTCTATAAAGCTTTGATCATGCTCATCTAAAATCGCTTGAGCTATAGACAAACGCATATTTGCATGAGAAAAATACGCACTTATACCACCGTCTTTAAACTCGCACAAAGCATGCACTAAAGATTTTCTTTCTATCAAAGCATCTATTTGCTTAATACCATAAAGATGATAAGCTTCGATGATTTCAAAAAGCTTATTGCACATACTAGCACTATCTATGGTGATCTTAGCTCCCATGCTCCAGTTGGGGTGCTTAAGGGCTTCTTTTACGCTGACATTTTTTAAATCTTTGATTTTATAATTATAAAAGGCCCCGCCACTTGCTGTGATGAAAAGTTTTTTAATGTCTTTTCTTTTATCTATCAAACACTTTAGTGCTGCGTGTTCGCTATCTATAGCTTTAATCTTAGAAGTGTCAAAAAATTTTCCTGCTACTACTAGGCTTTCTTTATTTGCCAAGGCTAAGGTTTTACCAAGCTTTTGTGCCATAAGACTTGAGTTTAACCCTGCAAAACCTACTATAGCATTTACCACCAAAGAGCTTTTACACTCAGCTATCATCGCTTTTAAGCCCTCTTGACCACAAAAAATCTTATCATGATCAACCAAGGTTTTATCTTTTTCATCTTGTATACATACAAATTTAGGCTTAAAAAGAGCTATTTGCTCATTTAAAAGCTTGATATTTTTACCACAAGATAAGGCTTCTATGCTTATGTTTTTTTCTTTAGCAATAAAAAGAGTATTAACCCCTATACTTCCTGTGCTTCCAAGTACGATCATACTAAAGTTGCCATTGCAAATGCTGCAATGATAACAGCATCAATTCTATCTAAAACTCCCCCATGTCCTGGGATTAAATTACCACTATCTTTAATGCCTGCTTGTCTTTTAAAATAGCTCTCAAGCAAATCCCCTATCACAGCAAAAATAGCTACGATTAAAGATATATAAATACTTTTTACTAAGCTAAATTCAAAAGAACCTATAATAGTTCCTAAAATCCCTGCACAAACTATGCCACCTACAACCCCTTCTAAAGTTTTATTTGGGCTTGTTGGAGAAAAAGCTCTCTCGCCAATTAGCTTTCCTATAAAATACGCCCCACTATCACAAGCAACGACAATCACTATAAGCCAAAATAATACAAACATACCCTCATAGCTTAATACTTGATAAAGCATTAAAATAGGTAAAGTAGGATATATATAAGGCATAAGCTCATTTAAATTTTCACTTTTTTTATAAACTAAATATCCCAAAATCAAAATCAAAGCCATAAGACCTATAAAGAAAGGTTTATCTAAAAATGCTCCTATTGCAAAAATACACAAAGCCACAAAAGCACTTGCGTGTTTGCTTTTAAACATAGCTTTTGCTTCATTAAATGCCAAAAACAATAAAACACCAAAAATAGCAAAATTAATCAAAAAATTATCCACTAAAGCAACAACAGCTATCACAGCTATCATCACAATAGCACTAAGAATTCTTGTCTTTGAAAACATTTTTATCCTTTCTATATACTTAAATCAAGCAAATGAGAGCTTTTTTTAACTACTTCTTGCTCTTTTTGTTCATCTTCATCATCTTGCTCTTGTTCTTGATGATGTTTAGAATGCTTCTTTTCTTCCTCTTGTCTTTCTTTTACTTCATCGCTTACTTCGTGAGTTTGATTGACTTTTTCAAGTTTTTCAACTGTTTTTTCTTTTGCTTGAAACTCACTCATATTCACTAAAGTCGCAAAAGAATCTTTTGCTAGCTCATTGCTTACTTGTGCTGAATGTACCGGTGCATTTTGGTTAGCATAATTAACGCCACCTATGGGACTTATAGGCATATTCACTCCTTTAAAATGCTTATAGTCTTATAATTTGTATAATTTACAAAAGCCTTTTCTCTAACCTTAACAAAATTCTTACTCGTATAATCGACCAAATAAGCTCCAGAGCTTAGCTTGGAAAATTCCACACAAAGTTTTGCTGCAAATTCTAGCACTAATTGACTTATTTTTAATTTATTTGAAGTAATGATCACATGCGCACTAGGATAATCTTTTACATGCAACCAAATATCATCTTTTTTAGCTATTTTTAACAAGTATTCATTAGCTTTTTCATTGCGTCCTACGCTGATTTTAAACTCATCAAAATAAAAGCTACTAACTCCTGCATTCAACTCTTCTTTTTTGGTTTTTTTACTTTTTTTAGGCATTAAAACTTCTAATTCTCGCAAAGAAGTGCTTTTGGTGATTAAATCTTTTAAATTGATTAAAAAATCAAGTTTTTCACTTAAAATTTCTCTTTCTATATTGATATTTTTAGCCTTTTGTTTTAGCTTTTTAGCCATTTTGTAAAATTCATTCGCACTGTTTTTAGGTGTATCTTCGAGTTTAAAAGCAAGTTCATTTGCACTAAAATCTTGCAAAATAAATTCTCTTTGATAATCTTTTAAAGAATTTAAATTAGCAAATAAAACATCTGCTTTTTGGCTTAATTCTTGAGCTTTTTTTAACAAATTACTTTCTTGCTCTAAATTTTCTATACTCTCTTTAAGAGTAAAGATTTTTTTATCTACATTTAAAAGTTTATTTTCTTTTATATCTTTTAAACGATCTTGTTGTAACTTTTTAGCACTTTCTTTAAAATACGCATTAAAATCATCAATCTTTACAAACTTTTCTTTGATCTCATAAGCTTTTAAAGCTTGGAGTTTTTCGCCTATTTTTACAATACGGTAGCTTTTATCTATATGGCGCAAAGCTTCTATGATAATATCATTAGTATCTGTGATGATTACATTAGTGTTTTTTCCTGTAAATTCAAAATAAATCTTAGCTCCATAAGCTTTGTAAGATTTTTCTGATAAAACTTCAAAAGATAAAATTCTATTATTTTCTAATACTTCTAAATTTAAAATCTTTGCGTTTGAAAAGTATTTTTTTAACATAAAATCAAAAGGTGCGTTATAAGCTTTTGCTTGGAGTTTATCTTGGTAAATTCCACTTTTTCCGCGTGTTAAATCTAGTATAAAAGCTTGATGATCTAAGCTAAGCTCTAAGATATTATCATCAAGGCGTTTGAGATAATTTAATCTTTGAAATTGTTTAAAATAATCTTTTATTTGTATTAAATCTGTATATTTCATAAATGTATTATAAAATATTTTGATGAATTTATGAGGTTTTTATGAGTGAAAAAATTCCCTATCCTTGTGTGATTTTATGTGGCGGAAAGTCTTCACGCATGGGAGAAGATAAAAGCTTATTGCAAGTAGATGATAAAAACTTGACTCTTTATCAATATGAAAAGATGTCAAAAATTTTTAATCAAGTTTTTATTAGCAGTAAAAAAGATAAATTTCATCAAAAAAACTTAGCACTTATTTTAGATGAGGATTTAAATAACTACTCTCCACTCATTGCCTTAAATTCCATACTTAAACATTTTAAAAACACCTATGTATTTATCCTTAGTGTAGATACTCCAAATATAAGTAAAGAAAGTATTTATAAGCTTTTTCATCATCTAAAATCACAAAACATACTCTTAGCAAGCACAAAAAAACACAAGCATTATTTATGTGGATTTTATCATAGTAGAAATTTTGAAAAAACTTTGCAATTTTTACAAGAAAATAACCACAAATTAGCTCTTTTTTGTGATACAATGAAAGCAGAATTTATAGAGTTTGAAAATGAAAATGAGTTTATAAATTTAAATTATTTAAACGAATACAAAAAGTGGCTTCATGAAAAGGACAATTCTACCCATACTATGCGCTTTTAGTGCTTTAGCAAATGAGGATTTAATCAATCAAGCCTTAGAATATGAAAGGCAAGGTAAGTACAAAAAAGCTATGCAAATTTATAAAAGCTTAGCTTTAAAAGATACAGCAAAAACAAAAAATTTAGAACTTTCTCTTAATAATGAGCAAAATACAGCAAAAGAACATAAAATAGATGATTTTAACCCAAGAAGCGAAGCTTTGGCAAATTATCTTGGCACAGAAAAATCATATAATCCTTTTGGTATTAGCACGCATAATCTTAGCTATTTTATGCCTATTTCTTATAGTTTTAGCAAAAGAGATTATAAAAGCACTGAAACTAAATTTCAAGTAAGTCTTAAAAAAACTCTTTTTGAAAATCTTTTGGGTTTAAATGAAAGTTACAACATAGGCTATACACAAATTTCGTGGTGGCAACTTTATGAGCATTCATCGCCTTTTAGAGAGACTAATTATTTGCCTGAATTTTTCATCAATTTTCCTATAAGCGGGCATGGAGCTTTTGAAAATTTAAAAAATGTACGCGTTGGTTTATTACACGAATCAAACGGGCAAGATGATCCAAAATCAAGATCTTGGAATAGAATTTATCTAAGCAATGCGTGGTTTTTTGGGGACTTTGTGTTCATACCTAGAGTTTGGCTAAGAATTCCTGAAAAAAGCTCAGAGGATGATAATCCTGATATAGAAAAATATTTGGGCAATTTTGATATCAATCTTGCTTATACTCAAGATGATTATTTTATCAATATCTTATGGCGTAATAATTTAAATTTTGCTAATAACCGCGGCGCAGTGGAAATAAGCGGAGCTTATAAAATTTCTAACAATGGCTTGTATATTTACACTCAGTATTTTAATGGTTATGGTGAGAGTCTTATTGAGTATAATAAATCTTCAAGCAGACTCTCAAGCGGAATTTTGCTAATGTATTAAAGCAAACAAAATGCTATAACACTACCTAAAATAAGTAAAGAGCCATTAAAACATAAAAAGGTTGGTATGCAAGTATCTTTGATGTGATCACCTTGCTTATCTGCATTAAGCCCTACACTCACTCCCAAAGTCGTTTCACTAGCAGGCGATCCTGCATCACCTAAAGCTCCAGCAACACCGATGATAAAAATAATTGCAGCAGGTGAAAAACCAAGCTCTATACATATAGGACAAAATAAAGCAGCGATGATAGGAATAGTCCCAAAAGAACTACCTATGCCTATGGTGATTAAAAGACCTATGGCTAGCATGATAAAAATAGCTAAAAAGTGACTTTGTTCCATAAAAGGCACGCTTGTTTTTACAAGCTCAGCTATACCCCCACTTTGTTTTAAAACCTCTCCATATCCTGAAGCAACAAGCATTACAAAGGCTATATAACCCATAATCTTAAGCCCATCATCAAAAACTAGATTAACTTTATTATACTCTACTCCACCTAAAACCACCATCAATACAAAACCCAAAAGCCCTGATAAAGGTAAATTGTGCGTTAAAATTTGCAAAATCAAAGTCAGCAAAAGACCAGCTAAAACGCCCCATTCTTTTTTACTCATTTTTAAATTTTCAAAATCCATTTTGGCAATTTGTTCTTCTTGATATTCTCTTGGTTTAGCATAAAATACAAACACAGCCAAAAACAAGCCAACTAGCATACAAATAGCCGCAAAAGCCATAGTTTGAGAAACTTCTCCTAGGCTAATTTGCACTCCATTTGAATTTAAATTATCCACAAGTAAGGTTTGAAAAATAAGCCCAAATCCCAAAGGTACCACCATATAAGGAGTTGTAAGTCCAAAAGTTAGTGCACAAGCTATGGCTCTACGGTCTATTTTTAATTTATTAAAAAGCTTTAACAAAGGTGGGATCAATAAAGGCACAAAAGCCACGTGGATAGGGATTAAATTTTGTGAAAAACAAGCAATAAATGCCAAAGAAAGTATAAGTAAGTATTTTTTATGTGAAATATAATGCGAAACTATTTTAATCAAATATGCTGTTAAATTAGTTTTTGATATAGCAGCAGCCACCGCTCCAAGTAAAATATAACTTAGTGCTGTTTGTAAATTTCCTTGCATACCGTCAATTAAAACTTTCATAGAATCCATCATAGCTTGTGGAAGTTGAGTAAAAAACTCCATCAAGGTTAAATGCTCTACATTCATAAATTTAGACCAAACACCCACAAAAAGCCCAGAAAGCAAAACACTAAGCAAAACATTAAACCTAAAAAAACACAAAAGCGTCATTAATACAACGCCTATAAATACTGGATTAGTTAAAAGCATTACATTCCTTAAATCAAAATAATTTCACATTTTAAATAATTTTCTTTAAAATACCATTTAAGTTTAAAAAATTTAAGCAAAAATTGCAAAATAAAAGCATAAAATGATAGTTTTTACTTTAAAAAAGGATACAAATGAGAAGTGACGCGATCAAAAAAGGACATTTAAAAGCACCCAATCGCTCTTTGCTTAGAGCATGTGGCTTAAATGATGAGGATTTTAACAAGCCTTTTATAGGTGTGGCAAATAGCTATATAGATATCATCCCGGGGCATTTTTTCTTAAATGAATATGCAAAAATCATTAAAGATGAAATTCGCAAAAATGGTTGCATTCCTTTTGAATTTAACACCATAGGTGTTGATGATGGCATAGCTATGGGGCATGATGGTATGCTTTATTCTTTACCAAGTCGTGAAATCATTGCAAACTCTATTGAAACAGTGATGAACGCACACCAACTTGATGCGCTAATTTGTATCCCAAATTGTGACAAAATCACTCCAGGTATGCTCATGGGGGCTTTAAGAGTTAATGTGCCGACTATTTTTGTGAGTGGTGGGCCTATGCGAGCAGGAGTAAATAAACATGGAGAAAAAATCAGCCTAAGTTCTGTTTTTGAAGCAGTGGGAGCATATGAGGCTAAAAAAATCGATGAAGATGATTTAAAAGATATAGAATGCAAGGCCTGTCCTAGCGGTGGATCTTGCTCGGGTATGTTTACTGCAAATTCTATGAATACTTTATGTGAAGCTATGGGCATAGCGCTAGAAGGAAATGGAACTATTTTAGCACTTAGTAAAGAAAGAGAAGAGCTTTTAAGAAAGGCTGCACGTAGAATTTGTGAGATTGCCCTAGATGAGCGTTTTAAAATTCGTAATATCATCACTAAAAAGTCCATTAACAATGCTTTAGTTGTTGATATGGCTATGGGTGGAAGCTCAAATACTATCTTACATATGCTTGCCATTGCTTATGAAGCAGGTGTAAATTTAGATATAAAAGAACTCAATCACATCAGTGCTAATGTAGCTCATATAGCTAAAATCGCCCCATCTTTAAATACTGTTTATATGGAAGATATACATAAAGCAGGTGGGGTAAGTGCAGTAATGGCTGAAATAGCTAAAAAACCAGGCCATATTTTAGAACTTGATACTCTAGATATTAGTGGAAAAACTTTAAAAGAACGCATTGAGAATGCTAGCATTAAAGATGAAAATATTATAAGAAAAATAGACAATGCCTATTCAAATGTAGGTGGGCTTGCTATACTTTTTGGGAATTTAGCCAAGCAAGGCTGTGTGATAAAAACTGCAGGTATTATGGGTGAGCGTAAATTCAAAGGAAAAGCGGTTTGTTTTAACTCTCAAGAAGAAGCTATCAAAGGCATTATAAAAGGTAAAGTTAAAGAAGGCGATGTATGCGTAATACGCTATGAAGGGCCAAAAGGAGGACCCGGTATGCAAGAAATGCTTAGTCCAACTTCATTGCTCACAGGTATGGGACTTGGTGCTAAAGTTGCACTTATAACAGATGGTCGTTTTAGTGGAGCTACAAGAGGACTTAGTATAGGTCACATTTCTCCTGAAGCTGCCGAAGGTGGGCTTATAGCGCTTTTAGAAGATGGCGATGAAATAGAGATTAATGTAGATACTTACAGTATCAATGCAAATTTAACCCAAGATGAAATTACCAAACGCAAAGCAAACTTTAAAATGCCAAATAAACAAGTAAATTCAAGATGGCTTAAAATGTATCAAAAGCTTGTAAGCAATGCTAGCAAGGGTGGAGTTTTAGATTTAGAATAATTTTCTTAATTTCTTTAAGAAATTAAGAAATATCTTTTTAAATGTGAAAACAAAAATATGAAAAATTATGTTAAAGTGGCCGGGAGAAAGGGATTCGAACCCCTGGAGGTGTGACCCTCAACGGTTTTCAAGACCGCCGCTTTCGACCACTCAGCCATCTCCCGTATAAAGAATAAAAATATCAAGTATTAACATCGCATTGGAGGCGACATCCGGATTCGAACCGGAGATCAAGGCTTTGCAGGCCCATGCCTTACCGCTTGGCTATGTCGCCTTGAGTTACCAAAAAGTGGTGCCCGAGGCCGGACTTGAACCGGCACGGAAGAAAAATTCCGAGGGATTTTAAGTCCCTTGTGTCTACCAATTCCACCACCCGGGCGGGTGATAATGGAGCGGGAAACGAGATTCGAACTCGCGACCCCAACCTTGGCAAGGTTGTGCTCTACCCCTGAGCTATTCCCGCTTAAAAAATGATAAGTTGAAATTATACAGATAAAAACTTAAATTTAAATAAAAAAATACCTACTTACTATAAAATCTCACTTAAAAACAGCAATAGTTTTATTTTTTTATAATTTTTTTAGCAGTAAAATACACGATTAAAAATTTATGACAAGGAGTATCCAAATGTTTAAATTTAACAGTTTATCAAATAAACTGACTATGATAGCTTGTTTTTTAATAGCTATTATATTAATAGTTGTTAATATAATCAACTATTATCAATCCAAAGAAAGCACTAGCTACTATCTAGAAGAAATCCAAAAGAAAACTATGTTTGATGTCAATTCAGCATATAATATATATTCTGGTGCAAAAAGAGATGCTATACAATCTATCGTAAAGTTTGTAGAAAAAAATCCAAGAGTTGATAGCGCAGAATTATTTGATGTACTAGAAACAGTAAAAGAGGCCGCTGGGTTTAATGTAGTATATCTTGGATTTAACAATGATGGAAAATTATACCAGTCTAATAGAATTGTTAGAAGTCCGGAAGAAACAGGATTTGATGCAAGAACAAGATCTTGGTATCAAGAAGCTAAAACAGCAGGAAAACTTGTAGTATCTGATCCTTATAAAAGCATAGAAGATGATTCAATAACAGTTTCTTATACTGCTCCAATCTTTGTTAATGGCAAACTTTTAGCGGTAGTTGGTGGAGACTACAATCTTCATACTTTCGCAAAAGATGTACTTGTAATGGGTCATTCACAAAGCTCTTATGCTGCGGTTTACGATAAAGAAGGTATGGTAATATTCCATGAAGACAAAGATAGAATGCTTACTAAAAACGATTTAAGTATCAACATAGCTAATGCCGTTAAAGCTGATCCTGATTTGATTGATCCAACTAAACAAGAAACTTTATTCTATGCTAAAGATGGAGCAGGTAAAACTCAAGTTATTACTTGTAATCAAACTTTAAATCCTAAGTACATAGTTTGTTCTATTACAGATGAATCTGTATATACTGATGCAGTTAATAAAGTTTTATTCCAGCAAGTTATTATTGCATTAATAGCTATAGTTATAGCTTTACTTTTAGTAAGATTTGCTATTATTAAAAACTTAAAACCTATTGCAGTTATTACT